>JAUSLQ010000212.1 GCA_030645675.1 Actinomycetota bacterium
GGGCTGACTTTGTTCTTCACCACCTTCACGCGGGTGCGGTTCCCCGTGATCTCGGCGCCGTCCTTGATCGACTCGATGCGACGGATGTCGAGCCGCACCGACGAGTAGAACTTCAGCGCCCGGCCACCGGGGGTGGTTTCGGGCGAGCCGAACATGACGCCGATCTTCTCGCGCAGCTGGTTGATGAAGATCATGATCGTGTTGGTCTTGTTGAGGTTGGCGGTGAGCTTGCGCAGCGCCTGGCTCATCAGGCGGGCCTGCAGGCCGACGTGGCTGTCGCCCATCTCGCCCTCGATCTCCGCACGAGGCGTGAGGGCCGCCACCGAGTCGACCACGACCACGTCGATGGCGCCGGAACGCACCAGCATGTCGGCGATCTCCAGCGCCTGCTCGCCCGTATCGGGCTGGCTGATGAGCAGCTGATCGATGTCGACCCCGATGGCCCGCGCGTACACCGGATCCATGGCGTGTTCGGCGTCGATGTAGGCGCAGATGCCGCCGTTGCGCTGGGCCTCGGCCACGACGTGCATGGCCAGCGTGGACTTACCCGACGACTCCGGGCCGAAGATCTCCACGACGCGACCGCGGGGCAGACCGCCCACGCCGAGGGCCACGTCGAGTGCGAGGGCGCCGGTCTGGATGGCCTCGATGGCCATCGAACCCTTCTCGCCCATCCGCATGATGGAACCCTTGCCGAACTGCTTGTCGATGGCCGCCAGGGCCACATCGAGTGCCTTTTCGCGATCGTTGCTCACAACTGTCTCCGTTTCCTGCCATACCCGTGAGGGCCCCGTGAAGGGTTCGTGTGGTGAGGACCGCTTGCCGGCCCTGATGGTTGCCGCCCCGCCGACGTCGGCGTTGCGGTGTTGTGGAGCACCGTACGAAAGGGGTGTGACAGAGTTCCCGAAGGAGGCTTGGTTCACCCGAACCGGGGTGCGTGTGTTCGAACGACAGGAGTGTAACTACGAACAGTCGTTCGATCAAGCACCAACGGCAAGATTTGTGGCGAGCGGCCCCCGACGCATCGGTTGCACCCACCGCTGCGGCCGTCTCAGGCCTCGGGCGCACCCACTGCGGCGGCAGCTTCGGCCAGCTCGCGGGCATCGGGCTTGTGCGTCACCAGGTCGAAGGCCTGCCACAGCATGTACGTGAACGGGTAGGCGATCAGCGGCACCACGATCGCGCCGGCCAGCAGCCCGATGGTCAGCTTCGCCACCGGGAAATCGGGGGCGGTGGCCACGAAGGCGACGATCATGCTGACGCCGAGCGTGAAGAACGTGATGACGACGTTCAGTGCGATCGGGCCGAGCTCGAAACCGTGCTCACGGTGCCAGCGGATGCCGCACGACCGGCAGCGATCGTGATGCCCGAGCCAGCGACGCATGATCGAACGACGGCTGCCACAGAGAGGGCACTTCAGCACGATTGCTCGCCGAAACATCTTGAATGGCGGAGGCAACTGACGATTCATACCCCCTATGGTATAGAACTCACCTCCATGATCGGACAGACTCTCGCCGTGCGACGAACCCTTGCCGGGCTGCTGTTCGGCCTTGCTTATGCCTGCGCCAGCCTGACCATCGCCGGCTTCCTCCTCCAACGAACGGCGTTCGACCCCGACAACTCGGCCGATGCGGCCGATGTCGTGCTGGGCGACAGCCAGGTGAAGGCCGAACTTGTCAACTTCATCGCCGACAACACGGCCACCGAGCTGTGCCCGCAGGTGGCCCCGGCGCCCTGCGACGCGGCGACACTGCGGGTCCTGGTGGCCACCGTCGCCAGCAATCCGGAAGGCCAGCAGCTGATGGCCAAGATCGTGCACGACGCGCACGCCCACCTGATCGGCGAGCAGGACGCTCCTGTGCAGATCACGGGCCAGCAGTTGGTGCCAATCGTGCGCACCCAGGCCGCCGCGTCGTTGCGTCCGATCACGCTTCCCGTACCGAAGGTGACCGCGCTCGACATCGCCAATCACACGCTGGACTGGTTGCTGCCCATCGCCGGCATCGCGACGCTCGTGTTCGTCGGGCTCGGCTTCACCGCCCACCCCGAGCGAAGCGCGCTGTTCAAGAGCTTGGCACTGGGCCTGCTGCTGCTGGCGGTCCTGGCGGCACTGCTGGGCTACGTGGTACCCAAGTTCGTGGTGCCCGCGCTCAGCGACAGCGTGTGGGCGCGGGTACCGGCGCGCCTTGCCGACGATTCGCTGCCACTGCTGATCGGCATGGAGCTGTTGCTGATCGGCGGCGCGCTCGCGCTGCTGGCGGGCACCGGCATGATGACCCGCCGCCGACGGTGGAGCACACCGGTGAACACCCACCGGTACAACGAAGAGCGCCGCTGGAGCTAGCCAGCGAGGGTCGCGGGCAAGCGTTCAGGCCGGCAAGCGGGCGTCAGGCTGTCAGCTCGGCCACGAACTCGCCGAAGACGTGGGCGTAGCGCATGGCATCGACATCGGTGTGCACCACCGAGATCAGCCACTGCTCGTCCAGCCCCGGCGGCAGCAGCACACCACGGTTGATGCCGTGCATCCATTGGGCGAACGCGAGGTCGAAGTCGGTGGCCTTGTAGTCGCGGTAGTTCTTGATCGGTTCGGGCGCCCACGTGACGCAACCCTTGGCACCGAACTGCACAGTGTGAGCGGGCAGCCCGGCGTCGGCGATGATGCGATCGCAGGCATCCAGCAGCATGCGGTTGCGAGCGATGGCCTGGTCGGTCGCCTCCGGCGTGCAGATCTCGGACAGCACTGCCTTCGCCGCGGCCATGCACAGCGGGTTGCCGTTGTAGGTGCCGAGGTGCAACACCTTGCCGGCGGTGATCTGGTCCATGCACTCGTGGGTGCCGCCGAAGGCGCCCAGGGGCAGGCCGCCACCGATGCTCTTGGCCAGCGCCACCAGGTCCGGTTGCACGCCGAGCGCGCCGGTGGCGCCGCCCCAGCCGGCGGTGATGCCGGTCTTGACCTCGTCGAAGATCAGCATGGTGCCGTACTTGCGGGTGATCTGGCGCACGCCTTCCAGGTAGCCGGGTTGCGGTTTGCAGATGCCGATGTTCTCCATCACCGGTTCGACGATGAAGCAGGCCACGTCGCCACCGGCCAGCGCCCGCTCGAGCGCTGCCAGGTTGTTGTACGGCACGACGATGGTGTCGGCGAGCACCGCGCGGGTGATGCCCGCGGTCGACGGGATGGCCCGCGGTGAATCGGCCGGGCCGGCCTCGCTGACCGGCGGCTTCATCGAGATCATCACTTCGTCGTGGTGCCCGTGGTAGCCGCCCTCGACCTTGACGATCTTCTCCCGGCCGGTGACGCCGCGGGCGACGCGGATGGCGTCCATCGTGGCCTCGGTGCCCGAGTTGGTGAACCGCCACATCGGCAGGTTGTAGCGATCGCGCAGCAGCTCGGCGACCTCCGCGTTCATCTCGCACGGGGTGACGAACAGGGTGCCGTTGTCCAGCTGGTGCTCCACCGCGCGGCGCACCGCCGGGTGGCAGTGCCCGGCGAAGAGGGCGCCGTAGCCCATGTCGAAGTCGGTGTAGCGGTTGCCGTCGACGTCTTCCATCCACCCGTCCTGCGCCCGGCGCACCACGATCGGGTGCGGGTCGTACGCCTGGAAGCTGCTGGGGACGCCGAGCGGCAGCACCTGGCGGGCTCGTTCGGTGGCCGCCTGCGAACCACGCGTGCGCTCGATGTAGACACCGAGCTCTCGCACCGTGATCGCCTTGGCCCGTGTGGCAAGTTCACGCGTGGGAATGCTTTCCGTTGCGCTCATGACTCGTCTCCTCTGGATTCCGTTCTGGCAAGCCTAGCTCACCACGGAATCCATCGTGGACGGAGGTACCTCCAACCCGTGCGGACGACCGCACCCGCAGGCTGGCGGCGGACTGGCAGCGCGGCCGGCGGCGGACTGGCGGCGCGGCCGCCGGCAGAAACCGATGGTGGAATTCGACCTCGCGTATGGCACACTGCATGCCTTCATGGTGGTCGTAGCTCAGCTGGTAGAGCATCAGTTTGTGGTACTGAGGGTCGCGGGTTCGAGCCCCGTCGATCACCCCAAGGCAAGCAGGTAGGGGGCGCCTCGCGCTCCCCCTACACTGCTGGCCGCTGCGCCTCTAGCTCAACGGCAGAGCAACGGACTCTTAATCCGCAGGTTCTGGGTTCGAAACCCAGGGGGCGCACCAACTCGACAGCAGGTCAGAGGGCATCCGAGAGGGTGCCCTCTTCCAGTTCCCGGCCGCAGGTCACCAACGAGGTGACCAACGAGGTGACCAACGGACGAGCGAACCGGAACCCCATGACAACGAGCAGGAGAGCACCTCTCCCAGCGTGGGCGTTCGTCGACCGATGCCCGGACTGCGGACTCAACCAGCAGAATCTCGAGAGTCGGGCGTGGCGCAGTTGGGCGTGGACGACGTCACTCGGCCGGCACGGATGACATCACAGAGCGCAATGCTTGCGCGGCGCCGAGCAGCGCAGCACTCTCGAACGGGACGACGATCTTGGTGTTGTCGCTCTCGGCGAACTTGCCGAGCGTGTCGAGCTGCAGGATCGCGATCAACGACGGGTCGGGTTTCGCATTCGTGATCGCCTGGTAGACGCTGGTGATCGCCTGCGCACGGCCTTCTGCCTCGAGGATGAAGGCCTGACGGTTTCCTTCCGCGCGCAGGATCGCTGCCTCGCGCTCGCCTTCGGCCGCACGGATCGCGGCCTTCGCCGCACCATCCGCGATGTTGATCGCCGATTGCTGCGAACCCTCGGACTGCAGGATCTTCGCCCGCTTCTCCTGGTCGGCCTGCTTCTGCAAGGCCAGTGCCTCCAGGATCTTCGGTGGCGGCGTGATCTCGACGATCTCGATGCGAGCGATGCGGATGCCCCACTTGTCCGTGACGGCTTCCATCTGCGACTGCACGTCGGTGTTGATGCGCTCGCGTTCGGACAGTGCCTCGTCGAGCGACAGCGTGCCGATGACCGATCGCAGCGCCGTACGTGCCAATGCGTCGATCGCGATCCCGAAGTTCGCGACGCTGAACAACGCCTGCTTGGCATCGACGATCTGCGTGAAGATCGTCGCGTTGACAGTGACCACCACGTTGTCTCGCGTGATCACCTCCTGCCGATCGCCGGGCACCGGGATCTCCCGCATGTCGACGCGCTGCAGGCCATCGATGAACGGGGCGATGATGACCAGACCGGGCTCGTGAGTCTTGCGGTACTCGCCGAGCCGCTTGACGACACCGACCTCCCCCTGCTGCACGATGTTGACCATGTTCTTCAACATCACGAGCAGGACGAGCAGGACGAGGACGGCGACGGCGATGCCGCCGATCGACAATGAACTGATTGCAATCACGTGAGCTCCCAGGGTTGTTCTGCAGCTCGCACTGTCAGAGTGGTGCCGGTGACGTCCATGACGATCACCGGGGTTTGCGGCTGGATCGGCTGCCCTTCCCATGCGACCGCCAGCCAGCGCTCACCGAGGATCCGCACGTGTCCGACCGGTTCGCTCGTGACGTCGTCCAGGGTGATGCCCCGAGATGCGACGAGGCCTCCGTGCACACCACCGATGCGAGCGCCAGGGCCTCGTGGGGCGAACGCCCGGCTCACGTAAGGCCGCACGAGGAGGATGCCGGCGGCAGCGACACCGATACCGACGCCGATCTGGAGGGGCACGACCGACGGCGCGAGAACTGCGACCAGTGCGGCTGCCAACGCCCCAGCAGCTGCGAACATCGCGTAGAACGCGAGGTGATGCATCTCCACTGCGACGAGCGCTGCAGCGATCACGACCCAGACGATGACCATCGATGGCACCTCCGAGGTGACGATACGCCGTCAGCGGTCCGGAAAGTGGCAGGCCATGACTTTCGTTCGTCTCGTTCGACTCAGGTTGAGGGGATGATGCCAATGCTCAGCGAGCACGAGACCGTCTGGCGACCCCAGCGGGTCGCAGATCGTCCCGGACTGCGGGACGATGCAGACCGAGAAGGCGTTCTGGGACGATGCAGCCCGAGAATCCGGGGATGGCCGAACCGGCGGCGCCGCGAGGGCTACCGGTGGGGGCGCCAGGCGGGGGACGAGTCGAGCTCGGTGTCGCCGGTGAGGCGTCGCTGGTTGCTGCCGTCGGCGTGCATCACGTAGATCTCGAAGTCGCCGTCGCGGCGCGACTCGAAGGCGATCTGCGTGCCGTCGGGCGACCAGACCGGGTGGAAGTCGGCCTCACCGTTGTCGGTCAGTCGTGTCGGGGCGCTGCCGTCGGCCCGCATCACGTAGATCTCGACGATGCCGTCGCGCAGCGACTCGAACACGATCTGCGAACCGTCGGGCGACCACACCGGGCCGCGGTCCTCCCCCGGCGACGTCGTCAGCCGCGTGACATCGCCGTCCCTCGGATCCAGCGACATGATCTCGAAGTCGTCGTCGCCCTCCAGCGACACGTACGCCAGGCGGCTGCCGTCGGGCGACCACACGGGCGAATGGGCGGCCTTCGTGTCGTCGGTCAGCCGGCGCTGATTGCCGCCGTCGGCATCCATCACGAAGATCGCGAACTCGCCGTCGCGGGCCGAGGCGAACGCGATCTGCGAACCGTCGGGCGACCACACAGGGCCGACGTCGGCCGCCGGCTCGTCGGTGAGGCGGGTCTCCACGCCCGTTTCCACGTCGACCACGAAGATGTCGGTGTTGCCCTCGTCGATCTGCGCACCCGGCTCGCCGCGCAACGAGTGGTACACAACTCGGCTGCCGTCGGGCGACCACGCGGGCGCGTCGTCGGCGGCGGGCAGGTGGCTGGTGAGCTGCCGAGGCACCCCTCCGTCGGCATCCACCACAACCAGCGCCGTACCCGGATCGCCCGACACGAACACCAGCCGGCTGCCATCGGGCGACCACACCGGGCTGGAGTCGGCCAGCGGGTGGTGATCGGTGAGGCGCGCCTGGCCGCTGCCGTCGGCGTTCATCACGAACAGCGCCGGCGCACGGTCGTCGCGCACAGCCACCCACGCGATCGCTGCGGCGCCGACTTCTCTGACAGGCGTCGTCGTCGTCGGGCCGACGGCCGAGTCGCCGCCGTCGCCGCCGCCGTCGCCGCAGCCCGTGGACACCAGCGCGAACACCACCCCCAGCGGGGCGAGATGACCACGCCTCATGGCACCAGCACGCTCTTGCCGGCCACCCGCCGCTCGACCTGATCCTGCAGGGCACGCGCCGCGTCGGCCAACGGATACTGCATCGGTTCCACCGGGTGCAGCTCGCCCCGCTCGATGGCAGCCAGCAACTCGGCCAGCATGCGCTCGTTCTCCTCCACGTGCCCGGCGAACCAGCCACCCCAGTTGACACCCACGACGCGGCGATTGCCCAGCAGCACCAGGTTGGCCGGCAGCTTGGGGATCTGGCCGGCGGCGAAGCCGACGATCAGCAACTGGCCGTCTTCGGCGAGGGCGCGCAAGCCGGCCTCGGTGAGGGCTCCGCCGACGGGGTCGTACACCACGTGCACTCCCCCGCCGCTGATCTCCCTGGCCCGAGCTTTCACGTCTTCCGTGGTGGTGTCGATCACCGCCTCGGCGCCGTACTGCAGGGCCAGCGCTCGCTTCTCTGCGCTGGAGGCCGCAGCGATGACGCGCATGCCCAGGGCGCGGCCCACGTCGACCGCGGCCAGGCCGACACCACCACCGGCGCCCAGCACCAGCAGCCACTGGCCGGCCTGCGCCCGGATGCGCAGCCGCAGCGCGAACCACGACGTGCCGTAGCTCTGCACGAACGTGGCTGCCTGGCCATCGGTGAGTGCGGCGGGCGTGTGCAAGGCCGACCTGGCGGCCACCACCACCTCGCTGGCGAACCCGCCCCAGCCCATGCTCACGAACACGCGGTCGCCCAGCGAGTGAGTGGTGACGCCGTCGCCGACCTCGGTGACGGTGCCGGCCACTTCGCCGCCGGGCACGAACGGCAGCTGCGGCTTCATCTGGTACAGCCCCTGCACGATCAGGCCGTCGACGAAGTTCACTCCGGCGGCGGCAACGGCGATGCGCACCTGCCCTGCCGTGACCGGCACCGACGGGCGCTCTTCCACCACCAGGTTCGAGACCGGACCGAAGCTGTTGCACGAAACGACCTGCATGGACCTGGACCGTAGTGCGAAGCTGTATGCCCTATGCGGCTCGACCCGTTCACGCTCACCGGCCGCCACGTGCAGCTGCAGCCACTCGCCCCCCATCACGCGCCGGCGTTGCTGGCCGCAGCCAACCGCGATCGCGGCACGTTCGGCCACACGGTCGTGCCCGCCGACCTGCCGTCGATGCAGGCCTACATCGACGGCCTCTTGGCCGACGCACAACGCGACGCTGCCGTGCCGTTCGCCCAGGTGCGCGTCGCCGACGGCGAACCCGTGGGTTGCACACGGTTCATGAACGTCGTGTGGTGGCCGGAGCGCTGCACCCCCGTGGAGGTGGAGGTCGGGGGAACGTGGCTGGCCACCGACGCCCAACGATCGCCGCTCAACACCGAGGCCAAGCTGCTGCTGCTGACGCAGGCGTTCGAGCGCTGGCAAGTGTTCCGCGTGGCCATCTGCACCGACGCACGCAATCAGCAGAGCCGCCGCGCGATCGAGCGCATCGGCGCCACGCTGGAGGGCGTCCTGCGCAACCACCGCCCCTCCGCCGGCGACCTGGGCGCGCCCGGCCGGCCCCGCGACACCGCCGCCTACTCCATCATCGACAGCGAATGGCCCGCCGTTCGCGAGCGACTGCAGGAGCGTCTCGGTGGGTGACCGGCCGGTCATGCTCATCACCGGCGGGTCGCGCGGCATCGGCGCCGCGGTGGCCCATGCCGCGGCAGCCGACCACGACATCGTGGTCAACTTCGCCAGCCGCGCGGCAACCGCCGACGCGCTGGCGCGCGAGCTGTCGTACCGCGGTGCCACCGTCATCACCGTGCAGGCCGACGTGGCCGACGAGACGCAGGTGACCGAGATGTTCGCGGCCGTCGACGAGGTGTTCGGCCGCCTCGACGCGCTTGTGAACAACGCCGGCATCGCCGGCGGCTATGGCCCGTTGGCCACGGTCGACGCGGAGATGCTGGCCCGGCTGTGGGCGGTGAACATCACCGGCCCGTTCTTGTGCGCCCGCGAGGCAGCGGCTCGCATGCGCACCGACGACGGTGGTCGCGGTGGCTCGATCGTGAACATCTCGTCGAAGGCCGCCGTACTGGGTGGGGCCACCGAGTGGGTGCACTACGCCGCGTCGAAGGGGGCGATCGACACGATGACCACCGGGCTGGCCAAGGAGCTCGCCCACGTGGGCGTGCGCGTGAACGCGGTGCGGCCCGGGCTGATCGACAGCGACTTCCACCTGCACGCCCCACCAGGGCGCATGGAACGCATGGCGCCCACCATCCCGATGCAGCGGGCGGGTACCGCCGACGAGGTGGCGGCGGCCGTGCTGTGGCTGGTGTCTCCGGCTGCCGGGTACACCACGGGCGCGTTCATCGACGTCGCCGGCGGTCGCTGATCGCACAGCAAGCGCGATGGCACGCGCGATGGCACGCGCGATGGCACCCGCGATGGCGCGCACAACTGTGTGATCGGGTTCACACAGGGCATGTGCCGTGCCTGCGGCCGCGCAACTAACGTCGAGTGCAGATGAAGGCACTCGTCGTACTGGCCCATCCCAACGCGGACAGCTACAACCGTGCACTCGCCGAGCGGGCGTGTGCAGGCTTGCGCGCCGCGGGCCACCAGCCGACGCTGCTCGACCTGTACGAGCTGGGCTTCCGGGCCGCGATGTCGCCAGACGAGCATGCCGCCTACCACTCCGGCGAACCGATCATCGACCCGATGGTTGCCGAACACGTCGCACTCCTGCGCGAGGCGCAGATCCTCGTGTTCGTCTACCCGACGTGGTGGAGCACGATGCCGGCGATGCTGAAGGGCTGGCTGGAACGCATCATGCTGCCTGGCGTGGGCTTCGTGTTCGACGAGCACGGCAAGGTGGGTCCGGGCCTGCGCCACGTGCGCCGCATCATGGGCGTCAGCACGTACGGCTCGCCGCACCTGTACGTGTGGGCCGTCAACGACAACGGGCGACGCACGATCACCCGCGCGCTGCGGCTGAGCAGCGGGCTGCGCGCCCGCACTTCGTGGCTGGGCCTGTATGCGATCGACACTGCGACCGCCGAGGACCGCGAGCGGTTCCTCGCCCGCGTCGAGCGGAAGGCGCGCTCGCTGTGAAGGTGCTGCTGGTCTACTGCCACCCCTGCGAGACGTCGTTCACCGCCGCCATCCGCGATCGCGCGCTGGCCGGGTTGCACGCCGCAGGGCACGAGGTGCGCATGACCGACCTCTACGCGGAGGGCTTCAACCCCGAGCTGTCGGCGTGGGAGCGCACCAACCACCTCTCGCCCCCCGACACCAAGCCCGACATCGCCGAGCATGCCGCCAACCTGCGGTGGTGCGAGGCCCTCGTGCTCGTGTACCCCACGTGGTGGAGCGGCCAGCCGGCGATGCTGAAGGGCTGGATCGACCGCGTGTGGGTGGCCGGTGTCGCCTACGAACTACCGCCCGGGGCGAACCGCATCCGTCCCGCGCTGGGCAACGTCCGCCGCATCATCGCGATCACCACCCACGGCTCGTCGAAGTGGGTGAACATGTTGCAGGGAGAAGGCGGCAAGCGCGTCGTCACCCGCTCGCTGCGCGTGCTGTGCCATCACTTCGCCCGCACCAACTGGCTGGCGCTGTACGCGATCGACCGCTGCACCGATGCCGATCGCCTGGCCTTCACGGCACGGGTGGAGGCGGCGATGCGCGACCTGCACTGAACCCGGCCCGGCGTGCTCACGCACGGTCGAAGCGAGTGACGACTTCCACGTGAGGGGTGTGCGGGAACAGATCCAGCACCGTGCTGCCAGCGTGGCGATAGCCGTGGGCAGCCAGCAGAGCGGCATCGCGCGCCAGCGACACCGGGTCGCAGCTGACCAGCACCACTCGTGCGGCACCGGTGGCGGCCAGCACGTCGGCCGCGTCGCGGCCCAGGCCGGCACGCGCCGGGTCGACCACTGCCAGCTCCACGGGTTGAGGTTCCCACTGCTCGAAGCGCACGCACTCCACCGTGGCGTCGGCCTCCAGGTTCGCTCGCGCGTCGGCGCACGCCGACGGCGAGCTCTCCACCACCAGCGAGCGTGGCGCACCCAACGTGGCGGCGAACAGCCCGATGCCGCCATACGCATCGAGCAGCGGCCCACGCAACGCATCCAGCGCGTCGCCACAGGCAGCGCGCACGGCCTGCACCAGCAGCGCGGCCGCGGCCGGGCCCGACTGGAAGAACGAGGCCGCGCTGACCCGCAGCCGGGCACCTGCGACCTCCTCGTGCACAACAGCTGCGCCGCCGATGCCAACACCGTCGGGCAGCTGGTCGAGGTTCACCCCGTCGGGCAGAACCGACGCCTCACCACTGGTCACGCCCACCCGCAGCGACAACTCGCCATCGCCGCGCGCCCGCACCGCCGACAGCAGCGCGTCGAGCGCAGGATGGGCCACCGGGCAGTGCTCGAGGGGCACCACCCGCGTGCTGCGCGCGCCGCGCAGGCCGAGGCGGCCACCGGGCGCAACGGCCATGCGCATCGAGGTGCGGTAGCCCCACTCGGGCACCGAACCGCCCACGTCGACCTGGGCACCGGGCAGCTTGGCGGTGCGGCGCAGTGCGTCGGCCACGATGTCGGCCTTCCACTGCAGTTGCGCAGCCGCCGTGGCGTGCTGCCAGCCGCACCCTCCGCACCCGGCGGCCAGTGCCGGGCAGGGTGGCGCCACCCTGTGCGGCGACGCCAGCTCGACCTGCACCACCCGTCCTTTGGCGAAGTCGCGCTTGCTGAGGTTCACGGCCACCCGCACCGTCTCGCCGGGGAGCCCACCGTCGACGAACACCACCCGGCCGTCGCCGAGGCGGCCGATGCCGTCGCCGCCGGCCGCCATCTTCTCCACGCAAACGGTCTCGTACACCTGCGGGGCGGCGGTGGCCGACGCGCGCTGCGGCCGCTGGTTGCGACGAGGGGGCCGGGGCGCCATCCCGTCGAGCCTACGGACCTCGCCTCGCCGGGCGGCGCGCACTACCCTCGCTGCCGTGCCCCGGATCGAGATCGCCCCCAGCGTGCTGCCCGCCGACTTCGCCCGCCTGGGCGAGGAGGTGGCCGCGCTGGAGGCAGGCGGCGCCGACCGCATCCACTGGGACGTGATGGACGGCCAGTTCGTGCCCAACCTGACGTTCGGGCCCGACGTCATCGCCGCCGCTCGCAAGCACACGACGCTGCCGTTCGAGGCGCACCTGATGGTGCTGACGCCCGACAACATGGCGGCGCAGTACATCGCCGCCGGCTGCCAGCGGCTGACGGTGCATGCCGAGGCCTGCACCCACCTGCATCGCACACTGGGCAACATCGCCTCGCTCGGCGCCGCGGCGTCGGTGTCGCTGAACCCCGCCACGCCGGTGTCAGCCGTGGCCCACGTGCTGGAGCTGATCGACATGGTGCTGATCATGACCGTCAACCCCGGCTTCGGCGGCCAGAAGTACATCGCCGCGATGGAGCCGAAGGTGCGCGAACTGAAGGCGATGATCGATGCCGCCGGGCTGGCCGGCCGGGTGTCGATCGAGGTCGACGGCGGCATCAGCCCCACCACGGTGGCACCCATCGTGCAGGCCGGTGCGTCCGTCCTGGTGGCCGGCAGCGCGCTCTTCCGCGACCCGCTCGGTGTCGGCCACGCGGTGGCCGAGCTGCGGGCCGCCGCCCAGGCTGCGCTGGCCTGACGGCTGCGCCGGCCTGACGGCTGCGCCAGCCTGACGGCGCTGCGTCGGGCAGGACCAGGCCGAGCCGCCGTCGGCCAGGCCGCGTCCGGCGCGGCCGTCGCCGAACTGTCGCGCACCCCTTCCGTAGAGTGCTGGCTGATGGCGCTGCAGCGACTCTCCACCCCCTACGGCCCTGCAGCCTTCCGCGCCCTGCGCGCAGCGATCGACCAGGTGCAGGCGGGCGACCCGCTGGCCGCGGTCACCGTGCTGGTGCACTCGAACGCAGTCGGCGTCTCCGCCCGCCGCTGGCTGGCCGCCAACGGTGGCATCGCTGCCGCCCAGTTCCTCACGCCCTTCCGCTTCGCCGAGCTGCTCGGCGGCCCGGCGCTGGTGAAGGCCGGCAAGCGCCCGGTGTCCACCCCGGTGGTCGACGTCGCCGTGCGCAGCGTGCTGGCCGGCTCGGCCGGGCTGTTCCACCCCATCGCGCAGCACCAGGCCACCATCACCGCCGTGCGCGACACACACCGCGACCTGTGCCACCTGCCCCCGGCGGCGGTGCAGCGGCTGGCCACCCGCGGGTCTGCCCGGGCGCGCGAGGTGGTGCGCCTGCACCGCGAGGTGCAGGCCCTGCTGCAGGCCCAGTGGTACGACGAAGCCCAGCTGCTGCACGCCGCCTGCGCTGCGGCCGCGGTGGCCCCGCAGCGCACCGTCGTGTTCCTGCCGCAGCGGCTGCGCGCCAGCGAGCAGGCGTTGCTGGCCGCCCTCGCTCAGCACGGCCAGGTGGTGCTGATCGAAGGCCTGCAGCAGCCGCCACAGGGCATCACGCTGGAGCTGGTCGACGCGTCGGATGCCGACGAGGAGGCACGCGAGGCCGTGCGCACCGTGGTGGCCGCCGTGCACGAGGGGTTGCCGCTCCACCGCATCGGCATCGTCTGGCCTCGCCACGAGCCCTATGCCCGCCTGGTCAGCGAGCAGCTGCACGAGGCCGGCATCCCGTGGAACGGGCGGCCCGGCATCGCCCTGCACGAGCGGCTGGCCGCCCGCCTGGTGCTCGATGTGTTGCGGCTCGACCGGCGTGGCATCCGCCGGGCCGATCTGTTCGCCCTGCTGGCACATGTGCCGGCCCGCCGGCCCGACGGCAGTGCCGTGCACCGCCAGCAGTGGGAGCGCCTGTCGCGCGACGCCGGCCTGTCGGGCGACGCGGATTGGCACACCCGTCTGGTCGCCTACCGCGACGTCCACGCGGCGGCGGCGCTGCAGACCACCCAGCCCGGCGCCCAGTTCCACCAGCGCGAGGCGGAGGCCGCCGGCGCGCTGCACGGCTTCGTCGTCGAGCTGAAGGCCCAGCTGGGCCCGCCGGGCAGCGAGATGCCGTGGAGGCACTGGGCACAGCTCGCCCACCGCTTGTTGGGCCGCTGGTTGGGTGGCCACCGTGGCGTCGCCGCGCTGCCGCCCGACGAGTTGGAGGCCTACGGTGCCGTCCAGGCCGCGCTCGACCGGCTGGAGTGCCTCGACGCGCTGGCCCAGCCCACCACACGCGCCGTGTTCGCACACACGCTCGAGGCCGAGCTCGACACCGCACCCGGCCGCACCGGCCGCATCGGCACCGGCGTGCACATCGGCCCGCTGTCGTTCGCCGTCGGCCAGGCACTTCAGCTGCTGGTGGTGGTGGGTGCCTGCGAAGGCCTGCTGCCGGCCCCTCCCCCGCCCGAGGCGTTGCTCGGAGACGGTGATCGATCGCTCACCGACGGGGCATTGCCGCTGAACGCCGACCTGGTGGCCGACCAGCAACGCCAGCTGTGGGCCGCGCTCGCCGGCACCGAACGTGCCGTGCTGGTGGCCCCTCGTGGCGACCTGCGCGCCACGGCCGTGCGGCAACCGTCGCGTTGGGTCGCCGAACTCGCAGCCATCTTGCCGGCATCCGCCCGCTCGGTGCCGTCGTTCGCCGCCGGCTTGGCCGACGCGGCGTTCCCCGCAACCCTGTCGCAGCACCGCATCCGTGCACTCGCCCATGCCACGCGCACTGGCCGGCCGGTGGCCCAGCATCCGTTGGTGCAGCGGTTGCAGCCGTTGCGCGCCGGCGTGCAGATGTTGCAGGCCCGACAGTCGGCACTGCTCACCGAGTACGACGGCGACCTCAGCGGTGTGCAGGTGGAGGCCCTGGGCGAGCGGCCGGTGTCGCCCACCCGGCTGGAGGCATGGGTGGCGTGCCCGCATGCGTGGTTCCTGCAGCACGTGCTCGGCGTCGAGCCGGTCGAGCAGCCCGACGAGCAGTTGCAGATCACGCCCAGGGATCGTGGCACCCTGGTGCACGCCGCGCTCGATCGCTTCCACGCGCTGGTGCTCTCGGGCGAGCTTCCGCAGCCGGGCCCACAGGGCTGGACACCTACTCATCTCGCGGCCCTCTTGCAGTGCTTCCAGATGGAGGCCCAGCAGATGCAGCAGCAGGGCGTCGTCGGGCGGGTCGCGTTCTGGCAGGCCGAGCAGGCCCGCCAGCGCCACGAACTACAGGAGTGGATGCGCCACGACAGCGAACACATCGCCAACCGCGGCGCGCAGGTGATCGCATCCGAGCACCGCTTCGGCTTCGATCAGTCGCCGCCCGCCGTCATCCCCCTGCCAGACGGCAGCGTGGTGCGACTGCGCGGCTCGGTCGACCGCATCGATCGCTGCGCCGACGGCACCCTGGTGGTCACCGATCACAAGACCGGCAGCCTGCACAGCTACCGCGACATCACCAACGCCGACCCCACGGCCGGCGGCACCAAGCTGCAGCTGCCCGCCTACGCAGCCGCGGCGCTGGCTCTCGCCGGGCAACCGGTGGGCACACCCGTGGTAGCCGAATACGGCTTTCTCGGACGAGCCGAGTTCAAGCGCGTCACGTGCACCATCGACGACCACGGCTGGCCGCAGGTGTCGAACGCGCTGGCCCACATCGTGCAGGGCATCCGTTCGGGCCTGTTCGTGGCCCGGCCCGACAAGTCGCAGTACCGGCTCAGCTTCACCCCCTGCCCCTGGTGCGACCCCGACAACCTGGGCACCGCCGACAAGTGGGCCGAGTTCGAGCGCAAGCAGCACGACCCGCGGGTGGCAGAGCTGCTCGGGCTGGCACCGCCCGACGAGCCCGGCACTCCGGGTGGGGCGACGGAGGTGCTCGATGGCTGAGCAGCTCGATCTCTTCCAGGCCGCCGGCGCCGAGCCTGCCCGCGGGCTCCCGGCGGGCGCGGCCGCGCCGGCACACCGGTCGCACCCGCCGGCGCCCGACCAGGCCGACCGCGATCTGGTCACCGATGCCCTCGGCACCACCCTGTTCGTGGAGGCCGGGGCCGGCAGTGGCAAGACCTCGGCATTGGTGGGCCGCGTCGTCAACCTCGTGCTGTCCGGGGTGCCGGTGGGCAGCATCGCCGCCATCACGTTCACCGAGAAGGCGGCCGCCGAGCTGCGCCATCGCGTGCGCGAGCGGCTGCACGAGGCGGCAACC
>JAUSLQ010000277.1 GCA_030645675.1 Actinomycetota bacterium
GTGTTCGTCACCCACGACCAAGGTGAAGCGCTCAGCATGAGCAACCGCATCGCAGTGTTCAACCACGGCCGCATCGAACAGGTGGGCACCCCACGCGAGATCTACGACCACCCCGAGACATCGTTCGTCGCGGGTTTCGTCGGCACCAGCAACGTGCTGTCCGAGGAACTGTCGCAGCAGCTGATGGGGTCCGCTCAGGTGCACAGCCTGCGCCCCGAACGCATCCGCGTGGTGCACAGCGAGACCGCCGACAGCGAGGTGTCGGTGGAGGGCACGGTCATCGACCTGCAGTACCTGGGCGCCGACAGTCGCATACGCGTCGATCTTGTCGACGGCAGCCATCTTCTCGCCAGCGTGCCGAGCGACGGGCTCGTCGGCGTGGCCATCGGCGGTCCCGTCCGCCTGGCCTGGTCGCGCTACGCGGCCTTTGCAGTCGCAGACACCACCAACACCGAAGCCGATACGAATGAAGGGGGAAACCAATGAGGAAGCGATCCACGACTCGGGCAGCCATGGCGGTGCTCGCGTCGCTCTCGATCGTTGCAGCAGCATGCGGCGACGACGAGACCAGCACGGCCAGCACCGCACCCGGCACGACCGCGCCGGGCACCACCGAAGGCGGTGCGCCGGACACGACCACCGGCGACACCGCAGCATCCGTCACCACCACCGGTGGTGGCGAGACGGACTACATGTGGACTCCGAACGCCGACCTGCTGGCGGGGGCGGAGGGCCAGGTGAACATCGTCGCCTGGGCCGGCTACATCGAGGACGGCTCCACGGATCCTGCGTACGACTGGGTGACGCCGTTCGAGAGCATGACCAGCTGCCAGGTGAACGTGAAGAACGGTGAGACCAGCGACCAGATGGTCCAGCTGATGCAGAGCGGCGAGTACGACGGGGTCTCGGCCTCCGGTGACGCGACGCAGCGGCTGATCGCCGGCGGCGACGTCGTCGAGATCGACACCGAGGAGTACTCCAGCTACGCCGACATCTTCGAAGGTCTGAAGCTGCAGCCGTGGAACTCGGTCGACGGCAAGCCGATGGGCATCCCCCACGGCCGTGGCGCGAACCTGTTGGTGTACAACACCGAGGCGTTCGCCGACGGTGCCCCTGACTCATGGGGTGTGATGTTCGACGGTGGCACCGCCGCCGACGGCGCGGTCAGTGTGTACGACAGCCCGATCTACATCGCCGACGCGGCGCTCTACCTGATGGCCACCCAGCCGGAGCTCGGCATCGAGAACCCGTACGCGCTCGATCAGGCCCAGTTCGACGCCGCCATCGCCCTGCTCGAGGAGCAGAAGGGCCTGGCCAGTCAGTACTGGTCGCTCTACACCGATCAGCAGGCCTCCCTGGAGGACGGCACCGTGCTGGCCGGCACGACATGGCAGGTGATCGTCAATCTCGCGCAGGCCAACGGCGCGCTGATCGATGCGGTCAAGCCGGTCGAGGGAGCCACCGGGTGGAGCGACACGTGGATGCTGGCGGCGCAGGCGGCGAACCCCAACTGCATGAAGCTGTGGATGGACTGGATCGCGTCGCCGTGGGCCAACTCTCAGGTGGCTGTCTGGTTCGGTGAGGCGCCGAGCAACAGCGCCTCGTGCACCCTCGACGGCATGGCCGAGCACTGCGCAACCTTCCATGCCGAGGAAGACGACTACTGGACGGACGTGTGGTATTGGACCACCGCGACCGAGGAGTGCCTCGACGGGCGTACCGACGTGACCTGTGTGCCGTACACCGAGTGGGTCAACGCTTGGACCAGCCTCCGCGCCTAGCGGAGCCAAGTGACGCGGGCGGGAGGGCCTCGGCGCCCTCCCGCCCGCTGCGCGCGCTCAATCGCCGGTTCCACGGCCGGCGCCGGCTGGGTGTCGGCTCACTGCTCGGTCTCCCGCTGTCGTGGATGCTGTTCGTCTACCTCGGCTCGCTGGTGCTGCTGGTGATCAGCGCGCTCTACCGGCTGGACCCCGACAGCACGAAACCGACCGACGAGTTCACCACTGACAACCTGCGCACCGCGTTCCAGCTGTGGGACCCGAAGGTGTGGGACATCATCTACGTCTTCTTCCGCACCGTCGGTGTCGCGGTGCTGGTGACGGTGGTGTGTTGCCTCATCGCTCTGCCCGTCACCTTCTTCATCTCCAAGGTGGCGTGGAAGTGGATGCGGCGTGGTCTGGTGGTGTCGCTGCTCTTGCCGCTGTGGGCGGGTTACCTGGTCAAGGGTTACGCCTGGCGGGCGATGGTGTCACCGGCAGGGGGCCGGTTCGCTGCGGCCGGCAAGGGCGACGGAGGCTTCTTGGAGAGCAGCCTGGGCTGGACGCCGGGGTACGGCGTGGTGGCGATCATCGTCGCCGAGGTCTATCTCTGGCTGCCGTACATGATCTTGCCGATCTATGCGGGGCTCGATCGCCTGGCTCCCTCGCTGCTGGACGCTGCCGGCGACCTGGGTGCCCGCCCGTTCCGTACGTTCCGGTCCGTCATCCTGCCGCTGCTGCTGCCATCGGTCGCGGCCGGCTCGATCTTCACGTTCTCGCTCACCCTCGGCGACTACATCCTCCCCAAGATCGTGTACACGGAGAAGAACTTCATGTTCGGATCGGTCA
The DNA here is from genome assembly GCA_030645675.1 of Actinomycetota bacterium. GTDB lineage: Bacteria > Actinomycetota > Acidimicrobiia > Acidimicrobiales > Ilumatobacteraceae > UBA668. The sequence continues at coordinate 2,607 of JAUSLQ010000277.1, forward strand.
TCAACGCGACGCTGGGCAACCCGAACCAGCCGTTGGCGGCCGCGTACACGCTGTGGCCCTTGCTCATCATCGTCATGTTCCTGTTCGCCATGAAGCGCGCCGGCGCCTTCGAGAATCTGTGATGCGATGAAGCTCAACCTCGCGTCCAAGGTCGCCCTGTGTGCGTTCACCGTGGCCACGCTCGTGTTCCTGTACCTGCCGCTGGTCGTGGTGGCGCGGCTGTCGTTCAACCCCACCAAGTCGGTCGGCTGGTCCGGGTGGAGCGGGTTCACGCTCGACTGGTGGCGCCAGGTGTGGGAGGTGGAAGGCCCCAAGCAGGCCTTGCTCAACTCCTGCAAGGTGGCCGCAGTCGCGATGGTGCTGGCCATGGTGCTGGGCACGATGGCGGCGATGGCCATGGCGCGCTTCCAGTTCTTCGGCAAGAGTGCGGTCTCGTTCATCCTCGTGCTGCCCATCGCCCTGCCCGGCATCGTCACGGGCATTGCGCTGCAGAACACGTTTGCCCGCACGATCAACCTCGGGCTGTTCTCGTTCCGCGTCGGTTTCGGCTTCCACTCGCTGGTCATCGCCCACGCCACCTTCTGCGTCGTGGTGGCGTACAACAACGTGCTGGCTCGCCTGCGGCGTTCGTCGCCGAACCTGCTGGAAGCCTCTGCCGACCTCGGCGCCCACGGCTCGCAGACGTTCAGGTACGTCACGTTCCCGCTGATGCGCTCGGCGCTGCTGGCCGGCGGCATCCTGGCGTTCGCCCTCAGCTTCGACGAGATCGTGGTGACGACCTTCACGGCCGGCTCAGGGTTCAAGACGCTCCCGATCTGGATCCTGGAGCAGCTGAGCAACCGACAGAACCCGCTGTTGCCCTACGTGATGGCCACCCTGGTGATGGTGGTCAGCATCCCTCTGGCGTGGCTGGCGCAACGGCTCAGCGATGGTGGCGGAGACGGCTGACGCCTCGAGTCGGCGATGGGGCCACCCAGGAGGGGGTCTCAACGCCAACTTGGTGGTGAGGTTCGCGAAGTTGGCGGTGGGGCCACCCAGGAGGGGGTCTCAACGCCAACTTGGTGGTGAGGTTCGCGAAGTTGGCGGTGGGGCCACCGCAGGGGTGGTCCGAACGCCAACTCGAGACGGGGATGGGCGGGCGCGGCCGGTGGCCCTCGGGCGTGCGGTCGTGCCACGGGTAGCGTGACGGGCACCATGGACTCGATCTACCTCGTTCTCATCGCCGTCGTGCTGGTGTTCGGCTTCGGCGTGGTGCTCTGGAACCGCCGTCGCGCCGGGCAGCCGCAGCTGCCGCCCGCCCAGGCTCCGTCGCTGCGCACCCCGCCTCCGAAGGCGGTGCCCAAGCCCGCTGCACCCGCGTCGCCCGCGCCCACGACAGCCGATGCCCCGGCCGCCCCCGCCCCCGCCGACGCCCCCGCCGACGCCGGCGAAACCGACGAGGCCGACAAGGCTGCCGACGAGGGCGAGGTGGCCGCCGAGCTGGCCGAGATCCAACGGCCGTCGTTCCGTTCGCGCATGTCCAAGGCCCGGTCGGCGTTCGCCGGTGCCCTGCTGGGCATCGCCGGCCGCACGGGAATCACTGCCGAGACGTGGGACGATCTGGAGGAAGCGCTGCTGCGCGCCGATGTCGGCGTGCGCGTCAGCGACGAACTGCTCAGTGGCCTGCGCGCTCGCGTGAAGGCCAAGGAGATCACCGAGCCCGGCCAGCTGCTGGATGCGCTGCGCGCCGAGATGGTGTCGCGCCTGGCCGGCGCCGACCGCGAACTGCGCCTGGAGCCGGGCGCCGCCGACAGCCCCAACGTGTGGCTGTTCGTGGGCGTGAACGGCGTCGGCAAGACCACCACCATCGGCAAGGTCTCGGCGCTGCAGGCCGGCGCCGGCGTCAGCGTGCTGATGGCCGCCGGCGACACGTTCCGTGCCGCAGCCGCCGAGCAGCTCACTACCTGGGCCGAGCGCAGCGGGGCGGAGATCGTGCGCGGCAACGAGGGCGGCGACCCCAGTGCCGTCATCTTCGACGGCATCGAGCGGGCCAGCGCGCGCGGCATCCAGCTGGTGCTGGCCGACACCGCCGGCCGCCTGCACACGAAGACGAACCTGATGGACGAATTGCGCAAGGTGCGCCGCGTGGCCGCCAAGGGCAAGGGCCGAGTCACGGAGGTGCTGCTGGTCATCGACGCGACCACCGGCCAGAACGGCCTCACCCAGGCCCGCGAGTTCGGCGACGCCAACATGACCGACGGTGTGGGGCTGACTGGGGTCGTGCTCAACAAGCTCGACGGCTCGGCCAAGGGTGTCATGGTGTTCGCGATCGAGACCGAGCTCGGCCTGCCCGTGAAGCTGGTGGGCCTCGGCGAGACCATCGGCGACCTGGTGCCGTTCGACCCCGACGAGTTCGTCGACGCGCTGGTCACCCTCGACTGACCATCCCCGGCCCACCAGGGGTGTGCCCCGCGCCGGTCGGAAGACGGTGGTCACGGCTGTCGTGATGTGAGTCTTCCACTCGGGTCGACGCTGCGGCCGGCCCCGCAGGATTCTTGGGAACCGGGCAGGTGCGCGGCGGCGTCGAATGGTTGATCGATCAACGACCGCAACCAACCCTCTGCCCCGAAGGATCGCCATGATTCGCTCCCGCCGCTTCGCTCTCGCTGCCGCCGCCGTACTGATCGGCTTGTCGGCATGCGGTGACGCCGCCCGCACTGCCACCCCCGCAACCACCTCCGGCAAGGCGCCGGTGGTCATCCACCTCGGGTCGTCCGGTGCCGCCGGCGGCGCCGAGAACGCGGCGGCCGACCGGATGATGATGCCGATGCAGGAGATCGACTACGTCTACGACGGAGCGTTCCCCGAACTGGCCGGCACCGGCAGCGCGTGGATGCTGCCCGCCGGTGTGCAGCTCGACCCCGCTGTCGTCGCCCGCCTGGCCCACGTGCTGGGCGTTGACGGCGATGTCCGCCAGCTGCCCGCCGACCAGGGTGGTGGCTGGATGGTCGGCGCCGCCGACTACAGCACTGCCACCTTGACGATCAGCCCCGACGGGATGCTGAGCTGGTGGTACAACCCCGACCCGAGCACGTTCGACTACCGCGGTGGCTGTGCGGTCGCCGAGCCCGGTGTGGCCGTCGATCCTGCGGTCGATGTGACCGGCGAGACGTCGTCCGGGTCGGCCGGGGGTGGCACCGCCGCCGCTCCGCCTGATGCGCCCACCCCGCCCGATACCGACACGGCCCCGATCGACACGGCCCCGATCGACACGGTGCTGCCGCCCGACGAGGTGTGCACGCCGCAGCCGCCGGCCAACGTGCCCGACGAAGCGGCCGCCCTCGCTGCTGCGCAAGCGCTGCTCACCGACATCGGCCTCGACCCCACCACCTACGAGTTCGAGACCTACGCCGACGAGTGGGGTGCCAACGTCACCGGCTACCTGCTGGTCGGCGGCCACCGCAGCCCGTTGATGTTCAGCGTCGGCTTCGGTGAGGACGGCGGCATCACCTGGGCATCGGGCTCGCTGGCCACGCCGCAGCCCGCGGCCGAGTACCCGCTGGTCGGTGTCGCCGCCGGTCTGGAGCGGCTCAACGAGGAGTCGGGCATGTGGATGGCGTACGGCAACATGGCCTACGACACCCTCGGCGGTGCTGTCGCCCGCTCGGCGACGAGCGAGGAGGCAGCGAACGAAGTGGCGGCGAGCGATGCAGCGGGCGCGCCGGCGCCGACTGACACCGTGCTGGTCGACCCCACGTGCGACGCGCTCACGCCGGAGTGCCTGGAGCCCGCCGTCGAGCCGGTGCCGATCGATCAGCCCGTGTGCGACCCTGCCACCGACTGCGTGATCGAGCCGATCGTGCCACTCGACCCGATCACGGTGCACCTGAACGACGTGACGCTGGATCTGACCATGGTGTGGGCGGAGGACGGCACGGTGTGGCTGCTGCCCGCGTACTCGTTCACCTCCACCGACGGTGGCATCTACTCGGTGATCGCCGTCGACGACAGCTTCATCGACCTGCCCGACCCGATGCCGGTGCCCGAGCCGATGCCGGTGGAGTCTCTGCCGGTGGGGTCTCTGCCGGTGGAGACACGGCCCATCGATGTCGGCGAGCCGGTGCCGGGCGAGACGGTCCTGATCGACGCCGACGAAGCCGCCCGCCTGCTGGTAGGCCTGTCGTTCGACGAGGCCGGCAAGGTGGCCGAGGAGCAGGGCTGGTCCGTGCGGGTCACCACGCTCGACGGCGAGAGCCAGCCCGTGACGATGGACCTGCGCACCGATCGGGTGAACGTGTCCGTGGTCGATGGTGTGATCACCGCCATCGACTCGATCGGCTGACATCTCGCAACCCCCACGGACGGTTGCGGTTCGCGAGCCGGCCCGACCCCTTGTGGGTCGGGCCGGTGACGCGTCCGGCCGCAGCCGTGCGATGACAGGTAGCGTTCCCTCTCGCATGTTCGACTCTCTGTCCTCCCGCCTCGAAGGCATCGTCAAGCGGTTGCGCGGCAAAGGCCGCCTCACCGAGGCCGACGTCGACGAGATGCTGCAAGAGATCCGCACGGCGCTGCTGGAGGCCGACGTCAACGTCGGTGTCGTCCGCAACGTGCTGGGTCGCATCCGCGAGCAGGCCATCGGCGCCCGCCTCAGCGAAGCGCTCGACCCGAGCCAACAGGTCATCAAGATCGTCAACAACGAGCTGACGGCAATGTTGGGCGGCGAAACTCTCAAGATTTCGTATGCATCTCGTCCGCCGACTGTCATCCTCATGGCGGGCTTGCAGGGTTCTGGCAAGACCACCAACTCGGCCAAGTTGGCCCGGTGGTTCAAGAGCCAGGGCCGCCAGCCGCTGATGGTCGGCGCCGACCTCCAGCGCCCCGCCGCCGTCGAGCAGCTGCGCACCTTGGGCCGGCAGATCGATGTGCCGGTCTTCAGCGAGCCGGGCGATCCGGTCAGCACTGCCCGCCGTGGCCTGGAGGAGGCCCGCCGCCTCGGGCGCGATGTGCTGATCGTCGACACCGCCGGCCGACTGTCCATCGACGTCGAGATGATGGAGCAGGTGCGCCAGATCTCGCAGGCGGTGCAGCCCGACTACACCTTCCTGGTGATCGATGCGATGACCGGCCAAGACGCTGTCAGCGTGGCCGAGGCGTTTCACGCCACGCTCGCCATCGACGGCGTGATTCTCTCCAAGCTCGACGGCGATGCCCGTGGCGGCGCCGCCCTCAGCGTGAAAGAGGTCATCGGCCGGCCGATCGCGTTCGCCAGCACCGGCGAGAAGCTGACCGAGTTCGAGCAGTTCCATCCCGACCGCATGGCGGGCCGCATCCTGGGCATGGGCGACATGCTCACCCTGATCGAGCAGGCCGAGCAGGCCTTCGAGAAGGATCAGGCCGAGAAGGCCGCCGAGAAGCTGATGGACGGCGAGTTCACGCTCGACGACTTCCTGGAGCAGATGCAGGCGCTGAAGAAGATGGGCCCGCTGGGCAACCTGATGGGCATGATGCCCGGGATGCCCAAAGAGCTGAAGGGCGCCGAGATCGGCGACGACCAGCTGAAGCCGATCGAGGCCATCATCCACAGCATGACCCCGCTCGAGCGGCGCAAGCCGGAGGTCATCAACGGCAGTCGCCGCACGCGCATTGCACTGGGCAGCGGCACCACTGTCGGTGACGTGAACCGGCTGGTCAAGCAGTTCGCCGAGATGCAGAAGATGATGAAGCGCATGGGCGGCATGGTGCGCGGTGGAAAGGGCAAGGGCAAGAAGGGCAAGGGCGGCCGCGGGTTGCCCGGCATGCCCGGCGGCCTGGGCGGCGGCTTCCCCGGGATGCCCGGAATGGGCCCCGGCGGTGGCCCGCCCGGGCTTCCTCCCGGAATGGGCTCCGGGCCGGGTGGCTTCCCGTCGTTCAATTGATAGCCTTACGCAGTTCGCATTTCGACGTAGACGTTTTCGTAGGGAGCACTGAAGTCGCATGGCAGTAAAGCTGCGCCTCACTCGAGTTGGCAAGACCAAGCAGCCGCAGTACCGCATCGTGGCGGCCGACAGCCGTTCACCGCGCGACGGCCGCTTCATCCAGATCGTGGGCACCTACAACCCGCGCACCGATCCGTCGACCCTCAATGTCGACAACGCCAAGGCCGTCAAGTGGCTGATGGACGGCGCGCAGCCCACCGAGCGCGTGAAGAAGCTGCTCGAGATCTCGGGCGCCTGGGCCGAGTTCGGCACCGCTCGCGCGGCGAAGTAACCCGGTTCACCCCGTGACCGATCACGACTCCACCACCGATGGCGACAACGGCGAGCTGGCTCCCGTCGCCACTGCCGTGCTCACCCATGTGGTGCGCTCCATCGTCGACGATCCCGAGGCTGTGCAGGTCGATGCCACCGAAGGTCGCGGCCGGGTGCGGCTGGAAGTGCGTGTCGGCCCCGGCGATCTCGGCCGGGTCATCGGCCGTCGCGGCCGTACGGCGCAAAGCATCCGCACGGTCGTGCGCGCTGCCGCCACCCGCGACGAGGTCGAGGTCGACGTCGACTTCGCCGACTGAGGCCGGCTGCTGCCGTGTCCTCTCCAGAGGCACCGCCACCAGAGGCACCGCTACCCGGGGTATCGGCGCCTGACGCTGTGCTGGAGGTGGGCCGCATCGGCCGCGCCCACGGTGTGCGCGGCGACCTCTACATCGACCTGATCACCGACCGCACCGAACGTCTGGCCGTCGGGGCTCGCGTGCAGGCCAAAGGCCGGTGGCTCACCGTCGCCGCTGCCCGCCGCGCGGGCACCCGCTGGCTGGTGCACTTCATCGGCATCGACGATCGCACTGCGGCCGAAGCGTTCGTCGGCACCCCGCTGCTGGCCGAACCGCTCGCCCCGGTGCCCCCGTCGGCAGACGACCTGTACGTCAGCGACCTGATCGGTGCGGTTGTGGTGGGGGTCGACGGCACGGTGCACGGCGTGTGCACCTCCGTGCTGGCGAACCCCGCACACGACCTGCTCGAGCTCGACAGCGGCGCGTTGGTGCCGGTGGTCTTCGTGGTGGAGGCCGCCCCCGGGAAGGTCGTCATCGACCCGCCGGAAGGGCTCTTCGACCTGCTCGCGTGACCGTTGTCTCACGGATTGCGTTTCTCTCATCTGCTAACAATGAGAATGAGGACGGGAGATCCGAGTGGTTGGGTGGATAGTGGGTGGAGCAGGACGCGGGTCGACCCGCCGTGTGGCGGCGCAGCTGTGCGGAGGTGGTCGGCGTGAATCTGCGTCACCTGCGTCATCGGTGCGCGTTCCCGTCGTCAACTGGTTGAAACCTAGCGACAAGGAGACACAGGGGCGGTGAGCGCGGTGGAGCGGCACGATTCGAAGCAATCGGTGGGCGAGCACGGCGAGCACGCCGTCGTCAACCGGCTGAAGCTGGTTCTGATCTTGGGCGACGCATTCGCGTTGTTCGGTGGTTTCTCGGTGGCGTTGGTGTGGTCCGGCTACCCGACGCATCACGGCCTGGTCCGCTCGGCCGTGTTGCTGGCTGCTGCAATCGGCATCGGCCTGTTCGCCATGCGCAGCCAAGGCCTGTTCTTGGCTCGCGTCAGCGCGGTGCGCATCGTCGAGCTCACCCGCAGCACGCGGGCGATGGCGTTGCTGGCGATGGGCATGATCGTGTTCGATCGCGTTGCCCGCTTGGGGTTCCGCATCCGGCACATCGTGCTGGGGGCGGTGGTGGCGTGGGTGCTGTTCGTCATCGGCCGCTCGGTGTTCCGCGCCTGGGTGTCGGTCAAGCGCACCAAGGGTCACCACCAGCGGCGCGTGCTGGTCGTCGGTACCGACGCCGAGGCGGCACGGCTGATCGAGCTGTTCGCCACCCACACCGACCTTGGCATGGCGGTGGTCGGCATCGTCGGCAGCCGCGACGCCGCGATCGAGCACAACATGGGTGCGATGTGGCTGGGCGAATCGAACGAGACCGAGGATCTGGTGAAGCTCCACGAGGTCTCGGGCGTCGTGGTGTCGCCCTCGGCGCTCGACTCCTCGCGTCTCAACCACCTGATCCGCAACCTGCAGCACGCCGACGTGCACGTGCACCTGTCGACGGGCGTGTCGGGCATCGACGCCCGGCGCCTGCGGTCGCTGCCGCTGTCGCACGAGCCACTCCTGTACGTGGAGGCCCCCACGCTCTCGCGTGCCCAGTTGCTGGTCAAGCGGCTGTTCGACATCGCTGTCTCGGTCGCGCTGCTGCTGGTGGCGGCGCCCGTGTTCCTGGCCATCGCCATCGCCGTCAAGCTGGGCGATGGTGGCCCGGTGTTCTTCCGCCAGGAGCGGGTGGGCAAGGGTGGCCACACGTTCGGAGTGCTGAAGTTCCGCACGATGCGCGTCGATGCCGAAGCGCAGCTGGCGAAGTTGCGGGCGGCCAACGAGCGCAGCGGCCCGCTGTTCAAGATGGAGCGCGATCCGCGGGTCACCCGCGTCGGCCGCCTGCTGCGTGAGACCAGCCTCGACGAGCTGCCGCAGCTGGTGAACGTGCTGCGCGGCGAGATGAGCTTGGTCGGCCCGCGGCCGGCACTGCCGTCGGAAGTCGCCAACTTCGGCCCCGACCTGCGCCAGCGCGAGCAGGTGCTGCCGGGCATCACCGGCTTGTGGCAGGTGGAAGCCCGCGACAACCCATCGTTCGAGGCGTATCGCCGGCTCGACCTGTTCTACGTCGAGAACTGGTCGATCACACTCGACCTGATGATCATCCTCGGCACCGTCGAGCATCTGGTGGTGCGCCTGCTGTCGGTGTTCCGGCGCAAGCCGCGGCCGGCCGTCGAGCCGCCCGACACCACCATCGCCGAGAGCGCAGCATGACCCGTGTTCAGATCGGCCTCATCGGCGCAGGCCAGATGGGTTCCAGCCACGCCCGCGTGGTCTCCGAGTCGGAGGCCGCCGATCTCGCAGTTGTGGTCGACATCGACGGCGAGGCCGCCAAGCGGCTGGCCGAGCGCCACGGCTCGCGTGCCTCGCGCGACCTGGCCGATGCGGCCCAGTGCGATGCGGTCATCGTTGCCGGCAGCACCGCCGCGCGCATGGAGTGCGTGCTGCCGTTGCTGGAGGCCGGCGTGCCGCTGCTAGTGGAGAAGCCGTTCGCGCCCACACTGGCCCAGCTCGACCAGTTGCTGCAGGTGGCCACCGACCGCGACATCCCGGTGATGTGCGGGTTCGTCGAGCGCTTCAACGCAGCGTTCCGCACCGCCCGGCAGATCATGCACGGGCCGGCGGTGCACCTGCTGGCCGTGCGCCACTCGCCACCCGCGCCGCGCATCGCGTCCAGCGTGGTCAACGATCTGATGCTGCACGACCTCGACGTCGCCCAGCGGCTGTTCGGTGGTGCCGACGGCGTGCTCAGCGGTTCGGCGTGCGTGCGCCCGGGCAACTCCCGGTTCAACGAGATCGCCGACTGCAGCATCTCGTTCGGCCAGCGTGGTGTCGCCACCTTGTCGGCGAACCGCATGGGCCAGCGCAAGGTGCGTTCGCTCAGCATCCACACTGCGTCGCAGCTGGTGGAGGTGGATCTGCTGCGCCAGGACGTCACCGTCTACCATCACGTCAGCCAGGAGATGCTGATGTCGGGTGGCGGCATGGGCTACCGCTCGTCCACCGAGATCGAGCTGCCGTTCGTGCGCCATACCGGCGAGCCGCTGGGGCTGCAGTTCGCCCACTTCTTGAACCTCGTCGCCGGCACCGCCGACCACTTGGACGAGCGCCGCCAGATCCGCCCGCCGCATCTGCTGGCCGAGCAGATCGAGGCTGCGTCGGTCTAGCTCTAGCTGAGGGCTAGCTGGCGGGCATCCCTGTGCCGTCCAGCGTCGTCTCGTAGGCGGCGGCGATCCGTAGCAGTTCGGCATCGCCTCGCGGCGGGCCGATCAGCTGCATGCCCATCGGCAGCCCGCGATCGTCGAAGCCCACCGGCACGTTCACGGCCGGAAGGCCGGCGAAGGTGGCGTAGGTCGTGACCTCCATCCAGCGGTGGTAGGTGTCCATCTCCCGATCGCCGATGTGCTGGGGCCAGCGTTCGCTGGCCTCGAACGGCCACACCTGGGCGGTGGGCAGGACCAGCACGTCGAAGCGGGTGAACAGATCGGTAACGGCAGTGTGGAACGACGTGCGGTCGATGGCTGCGTTCATCAGCTGCGACGGGTTCAGCGCCATCCCGAGATCCAGCTCCCACAGGGCTTCCGGCTTCACCAGCTCGCGCTTCGCGGCGTTGGCGGCCAGCGGGGCCAGCGCGGCCGCCACCAGGTAGTGGCGCCACACCAGCCAGGCCTCCCACACCTGTGCGGGCGGCATTCCGAACAGCACCGGCTCCACATGGCTGCCCATCGTCGCGAACACCCGCAAGGCGTCGACGCAGAGGTCGAGGACGCCGGGTTCGGTGGCCAGGTAGCCGTCGAGATCGCCGAGCCAGCCGACACGCGTGCCGCCCAGCCCGCCCGCCAGCGCGTTGCGCGCACCGGCGACGGTGTCGAACTCGTCGAGCCGGCCGCTGAGCGACAACGGGTCGCGCCGGTCGTAGCCGGCCTGGGTGCCCAGCAGCATGGCCATGTCCAGCACGGTGCGCCCCATCGGCCCGTCGACGCCCATCTGGGCGAGGAAGCCGTCGCGCAACGGCCATGCCGGCACGCGGCCGCGGCTGGGGCGGAAGCCGAAGATGTTGTTCCACGCGGCCGGGTTGCGCAGCGAACCCATGAAGTCGCTGCCGTCGGCTACGGGCAGCATGCGGGTGGCCAGCGCGACGGCGGCGCCACCGCTGCTGCCGCCGGCGGTGCGGGAGAGGTCGAATGGATTGCGGGTGGTGCCGAACACGCTGTTGAACGTGTGCGAGCCCAGCCCGAACTCGGGCACGTTGGTCTTGCCGACGACGATGCACCCGGCGGCCTTCATGCGGGAGACCATCAGGCAGTCGTGCTCGGGCACCCAGTGCTGCAGCAGCGGCGAACCCTTGGTGGTGGGTATGCCCCTGGTCTCGTTGAGGTCTTTGATCGCTTGCGGCATGCCGTGCATCCAGCCGCGGCTGAGGTCGTGGGCCAGTTCGTCGTCGCAGGTGGCGGCTTCTGCCATCAGTTCGTCGCGGTCGCGCAGGCTGACGATCGCGTTGACGGCCGGGTTCTGCTCGTCGATCCGGTCGAGGTACGCGGCCATCACCTCGCGGCACGAGACGTCGCGCGCATGGATGGCCTCCGACAGGCTGGCCGCCGGCCAGTCGGTGATGTTCACGTGCGTGCACCTCTCTTGGCCGCAGGGGCCTTCTTGGTTGTCGCCGGCTTCTTCGTCGCAGGAGCGGCCTCCTTGGCTGTCACCGGCCTCTTCGTTCGTGCTGGCTTCTTCGCAGCAGCGATCTGCTGTGCAGGAGCAGTCTGCTTCGCCGCCTGGTCGCTGCGGCGCATCGGTGGCGGAGGCTGCGGTACGGCCCACGGTTGGCCGGTGGCCTGGAACAGGCGGTCGATCTCGGCGATGTGCATGTCGGCCATGTCCCATACGTCGGGCACCAGTTCGCGGGCGGCGATGATGCCGAAGTCGAGCCGGTCGAGGTAGCTGTGCACCGTGATGTTCAGCCCCATGCCGTCGGTGACGATGGACACAGGGATGTATGCCTCGAGCTTGGCACCGCCGAAGAAGAGCGGCTGGCGCGGGCCGGGCACGTTGGAGATGGTGACGTTGGCGGGCAGCACCAGCCGGTTCGACACCCGCGACATCAGCCGCAGCGCGGCCATCGCCACCACCGGCGACGAGGTCTGGGCGACGTCGACCAGGGTGTCGGCCGGCACCAGCTCGAACTGCCGCTTCGCCGCTGCCATCGCCTGCTTGCACAGCTCCACGCGCTCCAGCGGGTCGGCGCAGTTGGTGGGCAGGTCGGCCACGATGCTGGACACGCGATTGGTCCACGGGTCGGCCTCGTTGCCGGTGCGGATGCTGACCGGCACCATCGCCCGCAGCGGCTTGTCGGGCAGCGTGTCGTGGCGCAGCAGGTACTCGCGCAGTGCGCCGGCGCAGATGGCCATCACCACGTCGTTCAGGGTGCCGCCGGTGGCGTTCTTCAGTGCCTTGATGTTCTCCAGCGAGGTGCCGCGCATCGCGAAGCGACGGTGTGCCGTGATCGGCTTGTTCCACGGTGTCGCCGGCGCGGGCGTCAGCGGCAGCTGGATGCGGCGCTCGTGCTCGGGCGCGTCGTCGGCGCCGCGGCGGGCCATGCTCTTGATCGCGTCGCGGGCGGTGCCGGCGGCCTTGCTGACGCTGCTGACGCCCAGCACGTCGGCCAGGCTGCGCACCAGCTTCAGCTGCAGCCGCAGGCCCTTCACCGGGTTCGAGGCCAGGTTCTGCAGGGTGTGCTGCAGCAGCTCGCTCTGGCTGGGCGGCCGCTCGCCGTCCCAGTCGACCGAGGCGGGCACGGGTGCGCTCGGGTCGGTGCTGGTGAGCATGCTCAGCAGCAGCACGCCGGCTGCGCCGTCGATGGTGGAGTGGTGCAGCTTGGTCAGCATCGCCCAGCGGTTGTCGGTCAGCCCCTCGATGACGTACACCTCCCACAGCGGCCGGGTGCGGTCCATCTGCCGGCCCACCAGGCGCGACACCTGCTCGCCCAGCTGGTCGTCGCCGCCGGGCGGGGCGAGGCCGATGTGGCGCACGTGGTAGTCGAGGTCGAAGTCGGCGTCGTCGATCCAGTACGGGTGGTCGAGTGCGAACGGCACGGTCACCAGCTTGCGGCGCATCGGCTCGGCCTGGCCGACCAGCGCGCCGAAGCGCTCGTGCACGACTTGGTACGGGTCGAAGTCGTCGCTGGGCCGCTCGTAGATGCCCAGGCCGCTGACGTGGCCGAACGTGGTCGACGTCTCCATGTAGAGGAAGCTGGCGTCCAACCCGGTGAGCTGCTTCATGGTGTGTCTCCCCCGTCCGTCGCCCCCGACGACGGACGAGCTTCATCATGGCGCATCCCACGCAGGGCGCCGCGCAGGTTGGGGCGCCGCTGCGCCGGCCCGTGCCAGCGCGTACAGAACTTGAGTTCTGCATGCGCTTGGGTCGGGCATGGCCCGACCCGGCGCATGGCCCGACCCAAGCGCATGGCCCGATCCGGGGCATGGCGCGATCGGTGGGGCATTCGTCCGTATGGCACTGACGGCCGCCGGTACCATCGCCGCCGTGACCGGCCCGCTCGATCTCGTCGCCATCGCTGCCGCGGAGGCTGCCCGCTGTGCATCGCTGGCCCGCGTGGTGCCGCACGATGCCTCGTTGGCGCACCTCCCCGGATGGACGGCGGGCGACGTGATCGCCCACCTGGCCGGCTTCCTGGCCGGGCCGGTCACCGCCTGAACTTGTGCTGCGAGACAGGCAGACGAGTGAGCGACTTCGCTATGGTTCGGCCATGTTGACGGGTGACGTGCTGCTGACGTTGCGACTACGGACTGGACGCCGCCAGGCCGATGTGGCCGCAGCGACGGGTATTCCCGCATCGGTGCTCAGTGCGTATGAGCGCGGCCGTCGCCAGCCGAGCCTGGCGAATGCGGCACGAATTCTCGACGCGCTCGGATACTCGGTGAAGTTCGACCTCGTGCTCGACCCCGCCGAGCAGGCCCGCCGGCTGCACGATGTGCTCGAGCTCGCCGAGGCGCTGCCGTACGAACCGCGGCCGCTCGCGATTGCCCGACGATGACCCCGCTCGTTGATCGCATCGTTGCTGTCTGCGAGTCGCTCGACCGGGCCGGCATCCCGGCGCTGAGACTGGATGAAGCCGGCATCGCCAAGCCGATGGTGGAGGTCTTTGTGCCAAGAATGTCTGCACGCCTCCGACTTAGCCCCGTTCTTTGGGTGTCAGTTCGTCGAGTGCGGCGACCACGGCGGCCGTGGCATTGGTGCCGTAGGGGTAGGGCAGGGCTTCCAGATGGGCGTGCACCTCGGGCAGGCGGGCGAGCAGGTCGTTGGCCAGCACCCCGATCTGCGGGCCGGCGGCGACGAGGTGGGCGAACGTGCCCAGGATCTCGGGACGCTCGGTGCTGTTGCGCACCACCAGCACGGGGCGCTTGACGATGGTGGCTTCCTCCTGCACGCCGCCCGAGTCGCTGATGATCATCGCCGACTCGTGGGCCAGGCTGATGAACTCCTGGTAGCCGACGGGCTCGCAGACCAGCAGCCGGTCGAGCAACGGTTGCAGGCCGAAGTCGGCGGCGCGTTTGCGGGTGCGCGGGTGCAGCGGCAGCACCACCGGCAGCGGCAGCTCGGCCAGCTCGTGCAGGATGGCCTGCAGGTTGGCGGCGTTGTCGGCGTTCTCGGCGCGGTGGATGGTGGCCAGCACGAAGCCGTTGCGCTGCACCCCGTGGGCCGTCAGCTGCTGTGCCCGCTGCTGCGGCTGGGGCATGATCATCGCCAGCGCGTCGGCCAGGGTGCTGCCGGTGACGCGGATGCGTTCGGCGGCGACACCCTCGCGCATCAGGGCCTCGACGTTGCTGTGGTGCGGCGCCAGGCAGAGATCGGACACGGCGTCGATCAGCACCCGGTTGTGCTCCTCGGGCATCGCCCGGTCGTACGACCGCAGGCCCGCCTCCAGGTGGGCCAGGGGAGTGGTGGTGGCGTTGGCCGCCAGCGCGCCGGCGAGGCCGGAGTTGGTGTCGCCCTGCACCACCACCGCGAGCGGGCGCTCGTCGATCAGGAACTGCTCGATCGCGACCGTGGCGTGGCCGATCTGGGCGCCGCGGGTGGCGCCGCCGACGGCGAGGTGCAGGTGCGGCTCGCCGATGTGCAGCTGGTGCAGGAACGACCGGCTCATGTTGTCGTCGAAGTGCTGGCCGGTGTGCACCACCAGCGCCCTTTCGCCGAGCATGCGGATCACGGGAGCGAGCTTGATCATCTCCGGCCGGGTGCCGAACACGACGGCGATGCGGCCACTCATGCGGGCACCACTGCGGCGAGGACGGCGGCGACCACCTGCTCGCGCTGCGCCTCCGTGAGGTGCTGGTGCACCGGCAGGCTGATCACCTCGGCCGCGACGCGCTCGCCCACCGGGCATCCGCCATCGACGATGACCCGCGGGTGCTGGCGGTAGCACTCGTAGTCGTACACGGCCCGCGGGTAGTACACCCCGGCGCCCACGCCCGCGTCGTTCAGCCGCTGCAGCACCGTGTCGCGCGGCACCGGGCTTTCGGCCGTGATGCGCAGCGTGTACTGGTGCCACGCGTGGCGGCGGCCCGGCAGCGTGACGGGGGTGACCACGCCGGGCAGCGCGGCCAGGTGCTGCCCGTAGTACGCCGCGTTCGCCGTGCGGGCCGCGATGATGGCCTCCAGCCGCCCGAACTGGGGGATCGCGACGGCGGCCGCGAGATCGGTGAGGCGGTAGTTGTGGCCGGGGAACTCGTACTGGTAGCGGGCGCGCATGCCGTGGTTGCGCAGCAGACGCAGCCGGTCGGCCAGAGCGTCGTCGTCGGTGGTGATCACGCCGCCCTCGCCCGACTGCAGGTTTTTCGTGGCGTAGAAGCTGAACGTCGCCTGCCCGTAGGTGCCGATCGGGCGGCCGTCGTAGTGGGCGCCGTGGGCCTGGGCGGCGTCTTCCACGATCGCCAGACCCCGTTCGGCCGCGAGCGCGGCGATGGGTGCCATCTCGGCCGCCTGGCCGTAGAGGTGGACCGGCATCACCACGCGAGTGCGCTCGCCGATGACGGCGGGAAGGGCGGCGGGGTCGAGGTTGAAGTCGGTGTCGCGGATGTCGGCGAAGCGGGCGGTGGCCCCGGCCTCCAGGATGGCGTTCAACGTGGCCACGAACGTGAACGGGCTGGTGACCACCTCGTCGCCCGGCTGCAACCCCACGGCCTCCAGTGCGGCCACCAGGGCGGTGGTGCCGTTGTTGACGGCCACGGCGTGGCGGGCGCCGGTCATCTCGCAGCAGTGCTGCTCGAACTGCTGCACCATCGCGCCCTGGGCGAGCATGCCCGAGCGCAGCACCTGCAGCACCAGCGCTTCTTCCTCGGGGCCGCACTGCACCACCGTGATCGGGATCATCCTTCGCCTCCAGCGCACTCGGGACATTGCAGCGACGGGGGTGGCTGCTGTGGGTCGCGCGACACCACACGGCCGCAACGGCACACCCAGCCGGCCGGGCGGGCCGGGTTGCCGAGCACCAGTTGGTGCGACAGCACATCGCGGGTGACGACTGCGCCGGCACCGACCACGCACCACTCGCCCAGCGTGACGCCGCACACGACGGTGGCGTTGGCCCCGACCGAGGCGCCCTGGGCGACCTGGGTGGGCACCACCTGCCAATCGGCGCCGGCGGCGCGCGGGTAGCGGTCGTTGGTGAACACGCAGCTGGGCCCCAGGAACACGTCGTCGCCGACGGTGACCCCGTGGTACACGCTGACGTTGTTCTGGATCTTCACCCGGCTGCCGATGGTGACGTCGCTGTCGACGTAGACGTTCTTGCCCAGCGAGCTGTCGGCGCCGATGGAGGCACCGGCGCGCACATGGCTGTGATGCCAGATGCGGGTGCCATCGCCCACCGTGGCGCCGGGCTCGACGATCGCGGTCTCGTGGGCGGCCCCGCTCATCGGTGGCCTCCGGTGTGCATCGAACGGTTGCCGGCGGCCGTGCCGCGCCGGCCTGCATGAGTTTCGACCCGCATCGGTTCAGCCTACCGACCTGGGTCCGTATGCTGGTCGAATGAGCGGCGGCAGCACGGGAACGGCCGAATCGGACGAGCACACCCCCCAGCGATGGGCGGTGGTCGGCGCTGGGGCGCTGGGCATGTCGTTGGCATTGCAGCTCGCACGGCAGGGGCACACGGTCACCCTGTTCGAGGCCGGCGACGTACTGGGCGGCCTGGCGTCGCCGTGGCAGGTGGGCGACGTCACCTGGGATCGCCACTACCACGTCACCCTGCTGTCCGATTCGCGCACGCGCCAGATGTACCAGTCGGTCGGCATCACCGACGACGAGCTGCACTGGGTGGAGACCAAGACCGGCTACTACGGGCCCGACCGCACCCTGCGCTCGGTGTCGAACGCCCTGGAGTTCCTGCAGCTGCCCGGCCTGTCGCCGATCGACAAGGTGCGCCTCGGCGGCACCATCGTCGTCGGCTCGAAGATCCGCAACGGCGCCAAGATGGAGCGCATCACGGTCGAGCGCTGGCTGCGCCGCTGGAGCGGCAACAAGGCGTTCGACACGTTCTGGAAGCCGCTGCTGCGCGCCAAGCTGGGCGACGCCTACCCGAAGGCATCCGCCGCATTCATCTGGGCCACGATCCAGCGTTTGTACGCGGCCCGGCGCAGCGGGCTGAAGAAGGAGATGTTCGGCTACGTCGCCGGCGGCTACGCCAACGTGTGCAACCGGTTCGGCAGCGCGCTGGCCGAGGCCGGCGCCGAGGTGCTGCTGAACACCCCGGTGCACAGCATCACCCGTGCGAGCGACGGCACCGACGGGCTGCAAGTGCGCGTCGCTGCCGAGGGCGACGGCGAGCCGAGGCCGTTCGACAAGGTGGTCGTCACCACCGGCGCGGCTCTGGCAGCGAAGCTGTGCCCCGACCTGCTGCCCAGCGAGCGCGCGCGGCTGCAGCGGGTGGAGTACCTGGGCATCGTGTGCGTGTCGCTGGTGCTGCGCCAACCGCTGGCCCCGTACTACCTCACCTACATCACCGACCCCGACACGCCGTTCACCGCCGTGGTGGAGATGACCTCGTTCATCGACCCCGCCGAGGTGGGCGGCCACTCGCTGGTGTACCTGCCGAAGTACACCGGCGCCGACGACCCTCTGTTCAGCGCGACCGACGACGACGTGGTGCAGGCGTTCCTGCCGTACCTGCAGCAGATGTACCCCGAGTTCTCGGCCGAGCACGTGCTCGCGGCCCGTGTGTCGAAGGTGCCGCACGTCTTCGCCGTGCCGTCGCTGGGCTACAGCGACGATGCCCCCGGGCTCAGCACGTCGGTGCCCGGCCTGTACCTTGCAGGCTCGGCCCACCTGCCGTTCTCGACGCTGAACGTCAACGACACGCTGTCGTTGGTGCCGGCGGTGTTGAAGGCGGCAGGTGTTGCTGCCGATGACCACAGCACACACTCGACGGGAGATGTACGGGAATGAGTGCAAGCAAGCAACTGGCGTCGTTGTCGCTCGACGCCGACAACCTGTGGGCCTACCAGATGACCCACGGCGACGAGGGCTGGGACACCTACCCCACGTACCTCGATGCTCTGGCAGGCGTGGTGCTGCCGATGCTGCAGGAACTGGGCCTGCACATCACGTTCTTCGTGGTGGGCCAAGACGCCGCGCTGGAGAAGAACCACGCCGCCATCGCGTCGCTGGCTGCGGCCGGCCACGAGATGGCCAATCACAGCTTCCGCCATCAGCCCTGGCTGCACCGCTACTCGCTCGAGCAGATCCATGCCGAGCTCGGTGAGGCGGAGGATGCGATCGAGGCCGTCACCGGCCAGCGCCCGGTGGGCTTTCGCGGGCCGGGCTACAGCCTCAGCCCCGACGTGCTGCGCGCACTGATGGACCGCGGCTACGAGTACGACTGCAGCACCCTGCCCACCGTCATCGGGCCGTTGGCGCGCAAGTACTACTTCCGTTCGGCGAAGCTGAACGCCCAGCAGCGGGCCGAGCGCGCCCACCTCTTCGGCAGCGCACGCGACGGGCTGCAGCGCCTGAAGCCGTACCGCTGGGTGGCAGGGCCGCAATCGCTGGTGGAGATCCCGGTCACCACCATGCCCCTCGTCCGAGTGCCCATCCACCTGTCGTACGTGCTCTACCTCGCCGGCCCGTCGCCGGAGGCCGCCTACCGCTACTTCTCGGCCGCCCTGCGCATGTGCTCGCTGCGCGGTGTGCAGCCCAGCCTGTTGCTGCACCCGCTCGACTTCCTGGGGGCCGACGACGTGGACTCGCTGCAGTTCTTCCCCGGTATGAACCTCACCGGCGCCCGCAAGCGCGAAACGGTGCAGCGCTGCCTGCAGCTGTTCGCCAAGCGGTTCGAGGTGGTGCCCATGCGGCAGCATGCGGCGGCGCTGGCCGGCGACAAGTCGTTGCCGGCGAAGTCGCCCGCACTCACCGCGATTCGTGAGAAGGTGGCGTGATGGGCGACGAACAACGGCTGGTCACCTTGCTGGTGCCGGCCTACAACGAAGCGTTGAAGATCATGTCGTCGCTCACCGACATGTACGCGTACATGCAGGGCCTCGCCGACCGCTACTGCTTCGAGCTGCTGGTGATCGACGACGGGTCCACCGACGAGACCGCCGCCATCGTCGAGGCCTTTGCCGCCACCCGGCCAGAGGTGCGCCTGCTGCGCCAGCCGGTGAACATGCGGCTGGGTCAGGCCTTACGCGACGGCTTCGCGGCCTCCCTGGGCGACATCGTGGTGGTGTTCGACAGCGATCTGTCGTACTCGGTCGACCACATCGGCCGCATGCTGCAGAAGATGGACGAGCAGCACGTGGCAGTGGTGGTTGCGTCGCCGTACATGAAGGGTGGCCAGACGTCGGCGATCCCGTGGAACCGCGCGCAGATGAGCAAGCAGATCAACCGCGTGCTCGCCATCGCCAGCCAGTACGACGTGAAGACCGTCACCGGCATGGTGCGCGCCTACGACGGTCAGTTCATCCGCAGCCTGTCGCTGAAGTCGATGGGCCCCGAGATCAACACCGAGATCCTGTACAAGGCGCAGGTCATGCGCGCTCGCGTGGCCGAGATACCCGCTCACCTCGACTGGAGCGACCAGGCCGAGCGGATGGCCAAGCGCAAGGTGTCGTTGAAGGTCACCACCACCTCCAAGCTGCTCGTCTTCGCCAGCTTCCTCTACCGGCCGATCATCTTCTTCATGCTTCCCGGGCTGATCCTGCTGGCCATCTCGTTGTGGTCGGGCGGGTCGCTGTTCTGGACCGTGTGGCACGAAGCCGGTCACGAAGGTGGCGGGCTCGACACCCGCCTCACGGAGGGGTTCGCGGCGGCGTGGAGGCTGCGACCGCAGACGTTCATCATCGCCGGGTTCACGTTCGTGGTGTCGGTGCAGCTGATCTCGCTGGGCCTTCTCGCCGCGCAGGCGAAGCGGTACTTCGAGGAGCTGTTCTACGCCGTCACCCACCACGCCGAGCATTGACCCCTGCGCCCGGCGAACTTAAGTTCGCGCGTAGAACTTAAGTTCGCGCGTAGAACTTAAGTTCGCGCGAGGGTGCCTTGGTTTAGGGTCAGCTGACGGTCGGCGCGGGCGGCGACGGCCGAGTCGTGGGTGACCATCACGATCGTCAGCCCCTTCGCACGGAGCGAGTCGAAGAGTTCGAACACGACCTCGATGGAGCCCGCGTCCAGGCTGCCGGTGGGTTCGTCGGCCAGCAGCACCTTCGGCTCGTTGGCCAGGGCGCGGGCGATGGCCACCCGCTGACGCTCGCCACCCGACAACCGGGCAGGCGAACGGTGCACGGCGTAACCCAACTGCAAGTCGTCGAGCAGCGCGACCGCTCGCTGCGCCCGCTCGGACGGCGAGTGGTGGGTGCCGAACATCGCCAGTTCGACGTTGCGTGCGGCCGCCAGATGGGGCAGCAGGTTGTGCAACTGGAACACCAGGCCGATGCGGCGGCGGTAGCCGTTCACGTCGTGCACACGGCCGCTGAGGTCGTGGCCGTTCACCCGCACGGTGCCGGCCGTCGGCCGATCCAGCGCGGCCAGCAGGTGCAGCAACGTCGACTTGCCGCTGCCCGACGCGCCGGAGATGGCCACGAACTCGCCGGGCTCGACCGTCAGGTGCACGTCGCGCAGCACCTCCACACGCCCGTGGTCGTAGGTCTTGCGCAGCCCGACCGCCTCGATCATCGGTGCTTCACTCACGGCGCAACGCCTCCAGCGGCACCAGCAGCGCAGCCCGCAAGGCAGGGTAGAGCGCACCGAGGAAGCCGATGCCGGTGGCCGTCAGCAGCGCCCGCCGGAACACCTCCACGGTGTACTCCGGGTGCAGCACGCCCGCGAGGTTGCCCACGTGCTCCAGCACCTGGATCGCGAGGTACGAGATGCCGATGCCCAGCGAAGCGCCCACCAGGCTGAGGATCAGCGTCTCCCCGATGACCAGCGACATCACCCGGCGACGCGACCAACCCACGGCGCGCAGCACCCCGAACTCGCGGGTGCGCTCCAGGAAGGTGATCAGCATCGTGTTGGCCACGATGATCACGCCGATGGTGAGAGCGAGGATGGTGGCGCCGTCGTCGGCGGCCGACAGCAGCTGCAGGTTGCGATCGGCCCGCCCGAACTCACTGGCGGTGCGGACCGTGATCATCTGCGGGAAGTCGCGCTCGATGCGCTGTCGCAGGGCATCGACGTCGGCGCCGGGGCGCACGCGCACGAACGCGATGGTGACGTCGCCCGGCTTGCGCTCGGTGGCCTGCAGCGTCACCAGCGGCAGCATCGCGGCCGAGTCGCCGAACTCCTGGTCGGTGGCGAAGATGCCCACCACCCGGTACGTGAACTCACCCAGCTGCAGGGTGTCGCCGACGGTCTTGCCCAGGTTGCGCGACGCCCGGTAGCCCAACATCACCTCGTCGGGTGCCGTCGCCCCGTAGACCTCACCCTGCACCAGGCGAACCCCGAACTCCTCCATCCGCTCGGGCTGGATGCCGATCTCCAGGAACATCGGGTTGTCGTCGCCGAGGTCTTCGATCGACACGAGCACGCCTACGGTGCTCTCGACGTCGGGGTCGTTGCCGAGCGCGACCAGGTCGCCCTCGTCCATCACGCTGTTCAGCACGTCGGTGACGCCCTTCTGGGTGACGGAGAAGTCGGCCTTCCCGATCTGCAGGATCTGCACCGCTGTCTCGCGCAGGCTGTGGGTGACGATGCCCAGGGTGACACCCGATGCCACGCCGACCGCCACCGCGATGGCGGTGAGCGCAGAGCGCAACGGCTTCACCCGCAGGTTGCGGAACATGAGGCCGACGAACGTCATGGGCAGGTCTCTCCGCCCAGTGCGACGACGGCGCACCACGCCGAGGCTGCCACCAGCCAGCGGCCGTCGACCTGCACAGCAGCGCTCTCCTGCGCCACCAGCGCCGGGGCCCCACTCACGAGCAGGTCGTGGGTGACGACCGCACACGGTGCGTCGAGGTCGAGCGCTGCGCACTCGGCGTCGGCCAGCAGCCGGATGTCGCGGATGTCGATGGTGAGCGACTGGAACTGCGCGTCGGCGCTGGCATCGGCCAGCATGCTGCGGTACTGCTCGCCCTCCTGCAGCACCGCCACCTTGGCATCCAGCGGGGTGGCCGCGCCGCCGAAGAACGTCTCGAACGCGGCGCGGATCTCGGCCAGCGCGGCCTCGTCGCCAGGCGTGGTGGTGGTGGGCTCGGCGGTCGAGTCCGCTGGTTCGGTGGCTGCGGGGGTGGGTGCGGTCGTGGGGTTTGCAGGCACGCTGCTGCCGCCTCGGTCAGTGTCGTTGCCGCACGCGGCGAGCAGCGCGAGGACGGCGACCGCGCGGCAGGCGCCGAGCCAGTACCGCGCACCGCCGCGCGCAGCCTCGTCGTTCGTCCGGCGCTGCGTTGCATGTCGTGATGCCATCCTGGCCTCCACGGTCTCCCGGAGCTGACGGATTGCCTCGAACTGATCTGCTACCTGTGACGCTAGTCGATCGAACGTGATCCGCTCAGCGTGCGGGCACGGTGGCGAGCGCCCACCAACGGCCGCCCGCGCGTACGGCAACGCCCTGCAACCCGGGCACTGGGACGGGGAAGTGGGCGGTGAACTCGTGCTTGCGCAGCTCCAGACGCACGTCGAGTGGGCCCAGGATCCGGCCGCCGAGGGTGCTCCACGCCTTGTACGCAGCTTCCTTCATGACGAACGCGGCGGTTGGGTGCATGGCCGGGTCGTCGGCGCGCAGCACCGCCGCACACAGTTCGTCGTCGGCGGGTGCATCGGGTTCCACGTCGATGCCGATCGCCGCGAACTGTTGGTCGTGCCCCACTGCCACCACGGCCACTCCGTGATCGTGCGCCAGCGACGCGACCCACCGGGGGGGCAGCTGCATCGCCCTCGACGGTTCGCGCAGTATGGGGCCGTCGTGCGCCAGCGCGGCGCGCAGCAAGACCCTGCCGGTGGCGAACTCCGCTTGCCGAGACGGCACTGCGATGGCCACGAGCGCCAACTCGGCAGCGTGCAACGATTCGATGTGGCACGAGTCGATCGGCATCGACTGCACGGTCACGCCGGGCGGCGCCAGCGCGGCCAGGGCGTCAGATGGGCTGGGCGGCACCGGCACGTGCCTTCTCCGCGTGTTCGATGGCGGCACGGATGTGGCCGGCCAGCACCCGCACGTTGGGTTCCAGCACCATCGAGTCGTGGTCGCCGGGCACCTCGATGATCTCCACCAGGTTGCAGTGGCGGGTCCACCCGTTGTCGACATGGACGAAGTTGCGACCTTCGTCGATGCGGCGGCCGCCGGGCAGCTCGTGCAGCCAGTGCTGCGGCGGCCGGAACAGGGTGATCGCCCCCTCGTAACGGCCGACGCGGTAGCGGGACAGGGCGCGGTAGAACGCGGCCTCGATCTCCAGCGAGTGCAGCGCCCCCTCGTCGACCGTCTCGGTGGGCTGCTTCGCGGCCATCTGCTGCTGCCAGGCGCGGCGGTTGCGCCACCAGCGGGTGACGTAGCCCAGACGGTGGTGGGCAAGGTCGTGCAGCTGGATGATGATGCGATCGCGCACCGTCAGCGCTTCCGTGATCGATGGTGCGGGGGTGTCGAGCATCACCAGCAGGCTGACCGACTCGCCGTCGGCAGCCAGCTGCTGGGCCATCTCCAGGGCAGTGATGCCACCACCGGAGAATCCGCCCAGCATGTACGGGCCGTGCGGCTGCACCTGGCGGATCTCCTGCAGGTACGCCTCCGCCATCTCCTGGAACGTCTCGTGTGGCTGCGCCCCGCCGAACAGGCCGCGCGCCTGTACCCCGTAGAAGGGCCGGTCGGTGCCGATCTGGTTGGCCAGGTGGCGCAGGTTCAGCACGTTGCCGAACATGCCGGCGACGAGGAAGAAGGGAGTGGCGTCGGGGTTGTCGCGGCCGTGCATGGGCACCAGGTGGGTGTAGCGGCTGGGCAGCGTGACCGGTGCGGTGCCGCCCTGGTCGGCGGCCGCAGCACCGCCTGCCCCACCAGGCGCCACACCGGGCGCCCCGCCAGTCGCCCCGCCGGCGGCACCGGCGGGCAGCATCGAGCGCACCAGCGCAGCCCCGGCCTCCACCGTCTGCGCCTGGAACAGCACGGAGATCGGCAGATCGATGGCGTACAGCTTGCGCAGTCGAGCGAACAGGCGCACAGCGATCAGGCTGTGCCCGCCGAGGTCGAAGAAGCTGTCGCGCACGCCTACCTGGCTGACGCCCAGCAGCTCCTGCCACAGGCCCACCAGCGTCTGCTCGATCGCGTCGCGGGGCGCCACGTAATCGGACGACAGCTGGGGGCGAGCGAACACCATCGACGGGTCGCCGGCGGCGGCCCGCAGCGTGGCGGCGCTGACGACGTCGATCTGGTGGCGCAGGCCGGCCAGATCCAGCGAGCTGACGATCAGCTCCGGCTGGCCGTGGTGCTCGGTGAGCGCGCGCACGAACGCGTCGCCGCCCTCGCCGGCGGTGATGCCCTGCTGCACGTTGTGACGGAACACGATCTCCGCTCGTGACAGCGCTCGGTCGGCGGTGTGGTCGTCGGGCAGCGTGATCGCGTGGCCCCCGGGAGCCGACGCAGGATCGAGATCGAGGGCGGCTTCCAGGCGCTTCATGGTGAACCCCTTCACCTGCACCAGCACTCGCCCGTCGGCATCGCAGAAGTCGACGTCGAAGGTGGCGAAGCCTGCTGCCTGGCTGCTGGCCGCGGCCACGTTGGCGACGACGGTGACGGCAGCCATCGAATGAGGCACCTCGAACGGCTGGTGCACCACCACCGACTGAACGTTCAATGGCACCCACAGGCGGTCGCCGTCGTAGCCGGGCACACACTCGATGGCGAAGCACAGACCGATGTCGAGCACCGCCGGGTGCAGCACGGTCTGGCGCAGGTCGTTGACGAACTCGGAGGGCAGCTCCAGCTCGGCCACGGCCTGGTGGGTGCCGAGGTGCACCCGCCTGGCCACGTTCCAGCGTGGCCCGAAGTGCAAGTGGTCGTGCTGGCGGGTGCGCGGGTTGGCGCGCAGCGGGCAGGCGGCGATGGCCGCGGCGAGATCGATGGTGCCTGCGGCCGCCGGTGGCCGCAGCACGATCTGCGCCTCGGCGGTGCGCGCCCACGTGCGGGCAGCGGTGCCGCCGCTGCCGCCGCCGGC
>JAUSLQ010000284.1 GCA_030645675.1 Actinomycetota bacterium
CGGCGGCGCCACCAACCTGCTGCGCGGCGACGACTTCGAGGTGCTCGAGAACAACCTCGCGCTCGGGGGGCGGATGGTCGATCTGCGCACGCCCACCACGGTCTACCCCGACGTGTTCGTGCCGTTGCACGGCCGCCACCAGGGCGACAACGCGGCAGTGGCGCTGACCGCCGTGGAGGCGTTCTTCGCCGCACCGATGCCGGGCGAGCTGGTGGCCGAGGGCTTCGCCGAGGTGCTGATGCCCGGCCGCTTCGAAGTGATGGGCCACCAGCCGTTGGTGATCATCGACGGCGCCCACAACTCGGCCGGCGCCGACACCTGCTCCTCGGTGTTCTTCGACGACTTCGACCCCGCCGGCCGGCGCATCCTGGTGGTCGGCTGCCTGCAGGGCCGCGACCCCGCCGACATGCTGGGGGCGTTTCGCGCCGACGAGTTCGACATCGTGCTCACGTGCACCGCCCCGTCGGCGCGGGGCATGGCCGCCGCCGAGCTCACCGCCGCGGCGAAGGCCCTCGGCTGCGACGACGTGATCGAGCTGCCCACCATCCAGCAGGCCATCGACCGGGCGGTGGCCCTCGCCGAGACCGACGATGCGGTGCTGATCTCTGGCTCCCTGTACGTGGTGGGCGCCGCCCGCCCCTACCTCCGCAAGATCCTCTGACCCGCACCAGCCCGGCCCCGGGCCCCGCTCCCAGAACTTAAGTTCGCGGAGGGGTGTGGGGTTGGGGGAAGGTGGGGGAGGGTCGGTAGCCTCGGTGGCCATGTCCGATCGCACGCTCGTCCTCCTCAAGCCCGATGCCGTCCGCCGCAAGCTGGCCGGCGAGATCATCCGCCGCATCGAGGCCAAGGACCTCGCCATCGTCGCGATGGACCTCCGTCTGCTCGACGAGGCCACCCTCGCGCAGCACTACGCGGAGCACGTCGGCAAAGGCTTCTACGCCGACCTGGTCGAGTTCATGTCCAGCGGCCCGGTCGTGGCGATGGTCGTCGAAGGCCCGGAAGACACGTGGGAAGTGATGCGCACGCTGATGGGCGCCACCAACAGCCGCAAGGCCGCGGGCGGCACCATTCGTGGCGATCTCAGCGCTTCGTTCACCGAGAACCTCATCCACGGCAGCGACTCATTGGCCTCCGCCGAGCGCGAAATCGGCATTTTCTTCCCGAATCTGTAACAAACTCCGCAGCCGCTACACTGGCTGCTCGATGCCTGCGCGCCAGCGCGTGCGGGCAGTGAACATTCGGCGTGTATGAGGAGGATGGTGATGGCGAGAAGCAACCCGCTTGCGCTCGGTCGTGATCTCGCCATCGACCTGGGCACGGCGAACACGCTCATCTACGCGCGCGGTCAGGGCGTGGTGCTCAACGAGCCGTCGGTCGTCGCGATCGACATCACCGACGGCCGCCCGGTGGCTGTCGGCATCGAGGCCAAGCGCATGATGGGCCGCACCCCCGGCCGCATCAAGACCATCCGTCCCTTGAAAGACGGCGTCATCGCCGACTTCGAGGTGTGCGAGAAGATGCTGCGCTTCTTCATCCAGAAGGTGCACGCCAGCCGCTGGAGCAAGCCGCGCATGGTCATCTGCGTGCCGTCGGGCATCACCGGTGTCGAGCAGCGCGCAGTGCAAGACGCGGCCGAGTACGCCGGCGCCCGCAAGCCGGTGCACATCATCGAAGAGCCGATGGCCGCGGCCATCGGGGCCGACATGCCGGTGCACGAGCCCAGCGGCAACATGATCGTCGACATCGGCGGTGGCACCACCGAAGTGGCTGTCATCTCCCTGGGCGGCATCGTCACGGCTCAGTCCGTGCGCGTGGCCGGCGACGAGCTCGACGACGCCGTCATGCAGTACGTGAAGAAGGAATTCTCGATGGCCATCGGCGACCGCACCGCCGAGGAGATCAAGATCCACATGGGTTCGGCGTGGCCGCTCGACGAAGAGCTGACCGCCGACATCCGCGGCCGCGACCTGATCAGCGGCCTGCCGCGCACCATCCCGCTCACCACCGAGCAGGTGCGCGAAGCCCTTTCCGAGCCCGTGTCTGCCATCGTTGACGCCGTGAAGACCACACTCGATCGCACCCCGCCCGAGCTGGCCGCCGACATCATGGAGCAGGGCATCATGATCACCGGTGGCGGCGCCCTGCTGGCCGGGCTCGACCGCCGTCTCTCGCACGAGACCGGCATGCCCATCAACATCGCGCACGACCCGCTGTTCAGCGTGGTCATCGGCTCCGGCCGCGCGTTGGAGAACATCGACGCGATGCGTGGGCTGATGTCGCTCGGCGGCGACGACTAGCCATCGGGCGGCCCCCACATGTTCTCCTCGTTGAGCCGCCGCCGCGTGCTGGCCCTGGTCGTCATCACCTGCCTGCTGCTGATCACCCTCGACAAGCGCGGCAACCCGATCATCGACCGCGCCCGCTCGGTGTTCGCCACCCTGCTCAGCCCGCTCGACACCTCCACCCGTGCCATTGCGTTGCCCATCGAGCGCGCCTGGTACGGCATCTCCAACTACGACGATCTCGAGCGTGAGAACCAGGCGCTGCGCGACCAACTGCAGACGCTGCGCGGCACCGACGTGGAAGCGCGGGCGGCGATTCTCGAGTACCGCGAACTGCTGCGCGTCAACCAGTTGTCGTCCACGTACACGATCGAACCGTTGGCCGCGAAGGTCGTGGGCGGCGCCCCGAGCAACTTCCAGAACACCGTCGAGATCGACGTCGGCAGCAACAAGGGCGTGCGAGTCGGCATGCCCGTCACCGATGGCGCCGGCCTCATCGGCCGCATCACCTCGGTGTCTCCCGAGCACAGCATCGTGCTGCTGATCACCGCCCCGGAGTACGCAATCCTCGCCCAGGTGTTGTCCACCGACGAGCAGATCGCCGCCGAGCAGCCGACCTCCAGCACGTCGCCGTCGGGCATCCCCGTGTCCGATCTCACCAGCAGCACCTCCACCAGCACGACCAGCACCACCAGCACCACGGTCGCGGGTGAGGCCCAGCCGGGCAGCAGCACGACCACGTCGTCCACCACCAGCGTGGTGGCCAACACGACCACGACACTGTTGGAGGTGGTGCGCGAGACCGGCGTGATGGAGGGCCAGGGCCCCACCCGGCCGCTGCTGCTGCGATTCACCGACAGCGTCTCGTCGGTGACGGGTGTGCGAGTGGGGGCGTTCGTGGAGACCGCCGGCGGCAACAACAGCTTGGCGCCTGCCGGCATCCCGATCGGCCGCATCACCGCCGTGCGTCAGCAGTCGGGCAACAGCAGCGCGATCGTGGAGATCACGCCCAATGCCAACCTGAGCCGGCTGTTCTTCGTCAATGTCGTGCTGTACGTGCCGAACCCAGACGCGGTCGGGAAGTAGCGCGGGTGCGCACAGTGCTGGCAGGTCCGCTGACGCGCCTGCTGCCCGTCGGCCTGCTCGCGCTGTCGGTGCAGCGGGTGGTGTTCGCCCAGCACCCACTGAACGATGTGAAGCTGCAGTTCGTGCTGGCCCTGGTGGTGGCCGCGGGGGTCACCTGCGGCGCAGACCGCGGCGCCGTTGCCGGTTTCACCCTCGGCCTGCTGTACGACCTGTCGGGCAGCACCCCGCTGGGCACGATGGCGTTGGCCTACGGCCTCGGTGGGATGGCCGCCGGCTACGTGCACGCGTTCACCCCCGACCCCCAGTGGTGGCTGGCATCGATCTTCGCGGTCATCGGCGCGGCCGTGGGCGAGGCCACCATTCCGCTGGTGGGCGTGTTCACCGGCGAGAGTGGCTGGATCACCACCGACCTGCTGGTGATCGTGCCCATCGTCGCCGGTGCGGCCGGGCTGCTGTGCCCGCTGCTGATGCCCCTCGGCAGATGGATGATGGGCGTGAAACGCAAGAAGTGGAAGGCGATGGCCGAGTGACCGTACGAACCCTCCCCCCACATACCCTCCCCCCACCTGCCCTCCCGTCACGACGGCGCCTCGGCGCGCGCCCCCTTGCGGGGCCCCAGCGACAAGACTGTGCCGATGGCTGTTGACAAACGCGCTGCCCGCCTCGGCGTTCTGGCCACCGTGTCGCTGATCCTCATCGGCCTGCTGGGTGCCCGCCTGTGGTTCCTGCAGGGCGTGCAGGCCGACGAGTACCAGGCAAAGGTCACCTCGGCCAAGACCCGCACGGTGTACATCCCGCCCGAACGCGGCCGCATCTTCGACGCCGAGGGCCGCGTGGTGGCCGACAACAAGCAACTGCTGACGGTCACGGTCGACTGGGCGGTGGTGCGCAAGCTGCGCAACCGCCTGGAGCTGTTCGAGCGCCTGTCGGGCCCGCTGCAGACACCCGTCGACGATCTGATGCGCCGCCACGACCCGTGCTACAAGGAACCCAGGCCCTGCACCAAGCAACAGCAGTTCGACAGCCTGTTGCCGCTGCCGCTGAAGGAAGACGTCTCGGAGGAGACCGTCGCGCTGATCATGGAGCGCGGCGAGGACTACCCGGGTGTCGACGTGGTCGAGCAGTACAAGCGGGTGTACCCCTATGCGCCCATCGCGGCGCACGTGGTGGGCTTCATGGGCGCCATCAGCGCCGGCAACGTCGACACCTATCGCGCCCAGGGGTACAAGCTGAACGAGCGCGTCGGCCAGTTCGGAGTCGAGCTCAGCATGGAGCGCGAGCTGCACGGCCGGTGGGGAAAGCGCGTGTACGAGGTCGACGCCGCGGGCTCCATCGTGCGCGAGCTGGAGGAGTTCCGCGTCGAGCCGGTGGCCGGCTTCGATGTGCAGCTCAGCATCGACCTCGACATCCAGCTGTACGCCGAACAGGCGCTGGAGACCCAGCTGCGCAACCGGCGCAACCTGCCAGAAGACATCGCCATGCCCGACTCCGCGCCGCACAACCCGCTGGACCGCGAGACGAACTTCAAGGAGCGCGTCTACAGCAAGAAAGCCCCTGATGGCAGCGTGCTGGAGTACTACCCGGAGTGGGTGCAGCACAAGGCCCCGGCCGGTTCGGTGGTGGTGATGAACCACGACACGGGGCAGATCATCGCGATGGCCAGCTACCCCACGTTCGACAACCGCTGGATGGAGGCGGGCATCAGTGGCACGAAGTACAAGGAGCTGTTCCCCAGCACCAAGCCAGACGGCTCGCCGATCGACCCCGACCAGTCGATCCTGGTGAACCGCGCGGTCCAGGGCAACTACAACCTCGGCTCCACCATCAAGCCGTTCGTGGCCTGGAGCGCGATGCACGCCGGCATCATCACCGCCAACACGGTGTGGAACGACCAGGGCGAGTACACCCTGCACACGATCGAGCCGGAGGACTGCCAGCACAACGGCGGCGTGGCACGGTGCATCTTCAAGAACGCCACCAACAAGCGCACCTTGCTGCCCAGCAAGTACGGGGATGTGAGGGTGTCGGATGCGCTGGCGGTGTCCAGCGACACGTTCTTCTACCACATCGGCGAGGAGATCTGGGACGCCAGCGAGGGCCTCGGCGGCGAGAACCTGCTGAAGACCAACCTCGAGCGCTTCGGCTTCGGCAACGACACCGGGGTGCAACTGCCGTTCGAGTGGGGCGGCCGAGTACCCGACGACGCGGTGAAGGCCGCGCTGGTGGAAGCCGGCGTGCTGCTGCCCGGTGAGGCGCCGCGGCTGGTGGTCGGCGACGAGGTGCAGGTGGCCATCGGCCA
Source organism: Actinomycetota bacterium (assembly GCA_030645675.1). Taxonomy (GTDB): domain Bacteria; phylum Actinomycetota; class Acidimicrobiia; order Acidimicrobiales; family Ilumatobacteraceae; genus UBA668. The sequence goes on from JAUSLQ010000284.1 coordinate 5,668, forward strand.
AGGCCTGATGGCCGCCACCCCGTTGCAGATCGCGAACGCGTACGCCACGTTGGCCAACGGTGGGTTCCTGCTGGTGCCCTCGATCGTCAAGAACATCTACCAGCCGCTCACCCCCGACCTCGGCCCGGCGATGGCCGACCTGTCGAAGGGCGAGGTCGCGCAGAGCTTCGAGCAGCCCACCGTGCGCGACGCGCTGGAGATGCCGGAGAACCAGTACCAGCCGATCATCGACGGCCTCACCCGCGTGATCCGCGGCCAGGGCGTCACCTACCCCGACTGCGGTCGCAACTGCTACCACGCCACCACTGGCGAGAGCCTGTTCGCCGGCTTCCCGGTGGCCATCGCCGGCAAGACCGGCACCGCGCAGGGCGCGGGCAACCTGCCGTGGAACGACTCGTCGGTGTTCGGCGCGTTCGGCATCGTCGACGATCGGCCGTCGACGATCGACGATCTGCCGTACACCGTCGTCGCGTACCTGGAGAAGAGCGGTTACGGCTCGAAGGCCGCCGCCCCGGTGGTGAAGTGCATCTTCCTCGCGCTCGCCGGTGAGCGCGTCACCGACCCGGTGATGGTGAGCGACCAACTCGACCTCAACTCCACTGCTCCGGCACCGCCCAAGAACCTGGCCGAGCCTGCGTGCTTGGGCGGCAGCGCCGGGCTGAAGGACTGACATGGTGGTCGGTCTGCTGCGTCGAAAGCCCGACTCGGGGTTGGGCAACATCCGCTCCAGCCCGGGCGCGCCGTCGCGCAACATCGACTGGGTGCTGATGCTGGCCGTCAGTGCGCTGTCGTTGATCGGCCTGGCAGTCATCTACACGTCGTCACGCTCGAAGTTCGCGAAGGGTGCGACCGCGCCCTACGGCTTCCAGTTCGTCACCCGCCAGGAGATCTTCCTCATCGGCGCCGTCATCGCGATGGTGGTGGTGATGAGCTTCGACTACGAGTGGTGGAAGGACCATTCGCGCTTCCTGTACGGCGTCACGTTGATGCTGCTGGTCCTGATCACGTTGATGAACCTGCTGCATGTTCGCGGCGAGAAGACGGTCCTCAGCTTCGACGTCGGCCCGATGAACCTGCAACCGGCGGAGTTCGCCAAGTTCACGGTGCTGCTGGTGATAGCCGCCTACCTGGGCGACGACCGAAGTGACATCTTGCCGTACCACCGCTTCATCATCGGCCTGATGCTGGTGGGCGCTCCGGCAACGCTGATCATCGTGCAGCCCGACCTGGGCTCGGCCTCGGTGCTGATCGCGATGGCGATGGGGATCATGCTGGTCGCCGGCGCGAAGGCGCGGTACATGTTCATGATCACGGTGCTGTCGGCGGCCACCGTGGGCGCGGCGGTGGTCACCGGGCTGGTCAACGAGTACCAGCTGCGCCGGTTCTCGACCTTCTTCAACCAGAACTCCACCGACCCGGCGCTGCGCGACTTCGTGTACCAGGGCCGCAACGCCATCCGCGCGCTGGCCACCGGCGGGATCACCGGCAAGGGCTGGCTGCAGGGCCCGATCACGATGGCCAAGAGCGACATCCCGGTGCAGTGGGCCGACCTGCCGTTCTCGGCGGTGGGCGAGGAGTTCGGGCTGGTCGGCTGCGGTGTGCTGATCGGCCTCTACGCGATCGTGCTGCTGCGCATCTGGCGCATCGCCCACCTGTCGCGCGACCTGCTGGGCACCTATCTGTGCGTCGGCGTGTTCTCGATGCTGCTGTGGCAGATGTTCCAGAACATCGCGATGACCATCGGTGCGATGCCCATCACCGGCCTGCCACTGCCGTTCATCTCCTACGGTGGCTCCGGCGTGGTCACCTTCTTCGCGCTCATCGGCCTGGTGCAGAACGTGCACATGCGCCGCTACCGCTGAGACCTGCCCGAACAGGCCCAGGTCTGAGCGTTGGCCCAGATGTGGGGCTGAGCTGGGAGCTGCATCACCTCGGGCGGGCGCCTCGCGCGGTAGGATGGCCGCACATGACCTCTCTCTGGGCGCGGATCGAACCGCTCCTGGCTCGGGTGCAAAAGCCTGCCCGTTACATCGGGTGCGAGGACGGCGCGGCGACCCCCCGGCACGCACCGGGCAAGGTTTCGTGGCTGCTCGCATATCCCGATACGTACGAAATCGGCTTGCCCAACCAGGGGCTGCAGATCCTCTACGAAATCCTGAACGAACGCGACGACGCCGTGGCGGAGCGTACGTACGCGCCGTGGAGCGACCTCGAGACCCTGCTGCGCCAGCGGGGTGTGCCCCTGTTCTCGGTCGACACCCACCGTGCCGCCGGCGAGTTCGACCTGCTGGCGTTCAACCTGTCGGCCGAACTGGTGTACACCAACGTGCTGAACATGATCGACCTGGCCGGGGTGCCCGTACGCAGCGCCCAGCGCGAGCCGCACCACCCGCTGGTCGTGTTGGGCGGCCACTGCGCGTTCAACCCCGAGCCGCTGGCCGACTTCGTCGACCTGGTGGTGCTGGGCGAGGGCGAAGAAGTCATCGGCGACATCACCGAGGTGGTGCGCGAGTGGAAGGCCGGTGGCCGCACGCCCGCCAGCCGCGAGGGTGTGCTGCGTGCGCTGGCCCAGGTGCCCGGTGTGTACGTGCCCTCGATGTACGACGTGGAGTACGACGGCCCCGCGCTGCGCGCCGTCACGCCGCGCTACCCCGAGGTGCCGGCGATGGTGCACAAGCGCACTGTGGCCGATCTGGCCGACTGGCCCTACCCGAAGCACCCGCTGGCCCCGCTGACCGAAGTGGTGCACGACCGCCTCGCGGTGGAGGTGTTCCGCGGCTGCACCCGCGGCTGCCGCTTCTGCCAGGCCGGCATGATCACCCGGCCCGTGCGCGAGCGCCCCGCCGAGCAGGTGCGCACGATGATCGCCAACGGGCTGCGCAACACCGGGCAGGACGAAGTCAGCCTCACCTCGCTCAGCACCGCCGACTTCAGCGGCATCGAGCAGGTGTTGCAGGGCATCAACCCCATCGGCTGCGGCACCAACGAGACCGTCACCCTCAGCCTGCCGTCGTTGCGCGTCGACGCGTTCACGGTGGGCCTGGCGGGCACGGTGGCGGGTGGCCGCCGCAGCGGCCTCACCTTCGCTCCCGAGGCCGGCAGCTGGCGGCTGCGCCAGGTGATCAACAAGCTGATCACCGAGGAAGACCTGTACGGCGCGGTCGAGTCGGGCTTCTCCCAGGGCTGGCACCGGATGAAGTTGTACTTCCTCACCGGTCTGCCCACGGAGGACGACGCCGACACCCGCGGCATCGTCGACCTGGCGCGCAACTGCGTGCAGATCGGCCGCCGCCACACGAACCGGGCCAGCGTCACGGTCAGCCTCGGGGGGTTCGTACCGAAGCCGCACACCCCGTTCCAGTGGTTCGGCCAGAACACCACCAACGAGCTGCGCCGCAAGGTGCAGATGGTGCGTGACACCGCCCAGCGGGCGAAGGGCGTCAACGTCAAGTGGCACGACCCCGCAGCCACGCTGGCCGAGGGCATCGCCGCTCGCGGCGACCGGCGGATCGGTGCCGTGATGGAGCGCGTGTGGCGCGCCGGGGGAGTGTTCCAGGAGTGGAGCGAGTTCTTCCGCATGGCTCGTTGGGACGACGCGATGGCCGCCGAAGGGCTGTCCATCGAGTGGTACGTGAACCGTCATCGCGACGAGCACGAGGTGCTGCCGTGGGACCACCTGTCGGCCGGCCTGCACAAGGACTTCCTGTGGATGGATTGGCAGGCGGCGTTGGCCGAGCACGGCCTGGAGGACTGCCGCTGGACGCCGTGCTACGACTGTGGCGTGTGCACCGGCTATGGCATCGAGCACGTGGTGGCCTCGCCGGTGCCGCCCGCAGGTGGCAGCCAGGGCACCGGCCAAGACCTGGCCCGTGGTGGTGAGGTGCCGGTGGCACTGCTACCCCGCCGGCGCGAGCTGCTGGCCGACACGCTCTCCACCGCTGATCTGCCCACCATCGGCGCACCCGTCACGGCCGCAGAGCCGGCGGAGGTGAGCTCGTGAGGGTGCGCGTCCGCCACACGAAGCTGGGCAAGATCCGCTTCACGAGCCACCGCGACACTGCCCGCCACTGGGAGCGTGCCGTGCGCAAGGCCGAGGTGCCGCTGGTCTACTCGGCGGGGTTCACGCCGCGGCCGCGCATGTCGTTCGGGCTGGCCCTGCCCACCGGCGGCGAGAGCCTGGCGGAGTACCTCGACATGGAACTGGCTGTGGCCGCCGACGCCGCCCCGCCCGATCTGGCCCAACTGTGCGCTCGTTTCGGTGCGGCGCTGCCCGTGGGCTACGAGGTCTCCCTCGTGGTGCCCTGCGAGCCGGGCAGCCCATCGCTGCAGGAAGACGTGGTGGCGTGCACCTGGCAGCTGGTGCTGGAGGGCGTCAGCCATGCCGAAGCGGAAGCGGCCGTGGCCGCCACGCTTGCTCGCCCCACCCTGTTGGTCGAGCGCGAACGAAAGGGGCAGCGCAGCACCGACGACGTGCGCGCGGCCATCGAAGAGCTGTCGATCGGCGTCGCCGCTGGCGACCCGGCCACCGACGTCCTGTCGGGTACCTCGGTGCTCGACGACCCCCGGCCGCACCTGTGCGCGGTGTTGGCCACCAACGGAAGGGGACTGCGCCCGACGGAGCTCGTCGCCGCGCTGTTCCCCGCACTCGACCCGGTCGATACGACCGCGCGGGTGTTGCGCACACATCAATGGATCGAGCGCGACGGCGTGCGCCGGGAGATCATCCCTGCGCACCCGTTCGCGGCGCGCACCCCTGTGGAGTGCGCATGAGAAGGGATTGCACACATGGACAACACGGAACCGACTGCGACGAGCTCGCACGAAGGGGCAGCCGGCGGCCAGCCGCCGGCACTCGCGGCTGAGCCGCCCGCCAACGTGTCGGTGGTGGAGCCGACGGCCCCTGCTGCGCGTGCAGCTGCCACCCGCACTGCCACCGCACCCGGCGGCATCGGCGAGCACAGGGCCTCCGATGACGGGGAAGTCGACGATCGGCAGGCCGACGACGGTGCCGACGATGGGCTGGCCGACGACGGGCTGGCCGACGACGGTGCCGACGACGGTGCCGACGGTACCGACGAGCTGGGCGACCCGTCGGTACGTACCGTCGCCCGCAAGCGGCGCCGGGGCTCGCGTGGCGGGCGCAACCGCAGGAAGCCGTCCCCTGGTGGCGAGGGTGGCGATAGCGACTACGACGACAACGACGATGACGACGACAACGACAACGGCGATGACGGCGACGACAACGACAACAACGACAACGACAACAACGACGACGAGAACGACAACGGTGCCGACGGTGCCGCTGATGGCCTCGACGATGCCCCGACGGCCACCTCCGCGCCGGCGCCGCGCAAGCGTGCTGCGCCGCGAGCCGCAACCAAGGCCGCAGCAGCGGTCAGCGCCGCCGGCGAGGCCAGTGTCGCCGCTACCGACTCGCTGTCGGCCGATCAGCCCGAACTGCCCGAGCGCATGCATGAAGGCCGCCCGTCGCCGGACGCGGCCGAGCGGGCCTTGGTGCGCAAGCCGCAGATCGGCGACACCCGTCCGGGTCTCGCCGGAGCCGTGCCGCCGACGCCGCCCCCAGGGCCGGCGGCCGCACCGCGTGCCCGCACCAAGGTTGGCAAGGCTGTTGCCGGTGGCGCCAAGGCGGCCACGGGCGAGTCGCGGGCGGCCGACGCACGCGAGCCCAAGCAGGCGGGTGCAGGGGGCGAGCGGGCCGAGCGGGCCGACAGCAGCGAGGCCGCCAGGAAGAAGCGCCGTCGTGGTGGCAAGGGTCGCAGCACCGGTGGCGGTTCCGTCGCCGGTGGCCGCAGCGAGCAGCCGATGGTCGAGCTCGACGCCGATGTGCTCGAGCGTCGCCGCGGTCGTGAGCGCAACGGCCGCCCCATAGGCCGCTACCTGATGTGCGTGCAGGTGCGCCCCACCCTGACGCAGGTGGCCGTGCTGGAGGGCCGCACCCTGATCGAGCACTACGTCAGCCGCCCGGCCGACGACGTCAGCCAGATCCACGGCAACATCTACGTCGGCAAGGTGCAGAACGTGCTGCCCGGCATGGAGGCCGCGTTCGTCGACATCGGCACGCCGAAGAACGCGGTGCTCTACCGCGGCGATGTGCAGTACGACCAGGAAGACATCGTCCAGAAGCAGGATCAGCCGCGCATCGAGCAGATGCTGCGCTCCAAGCAGCTGATCGTCTGCCAGGTCACCAAGAACCCGATCGGGGCCAAGGGCGCCCGCCTCACGCAGGAGGTGTCGCTGCCGGGTCGCTTCGTGGTGCTGATCCCGAACTCGAAGACGTACGGCATCTCCAAGCGCCTGCCCGACGACGTGCGCAAGCGCCTGCGCAACATCCTCGACCGTGTGAAGCCGGCCGAGCACGGCCTGATCGTGCGCACCGCCGCCGAGCACGCCACCGAGCACGAGCTGCGCGCCGACATGACCCGCCTGCTCGACCAGTGGAACATCATCGAGGCCAAGGCCAAGAAGGCCGGCGGGCCGGCGCTGCTGTATCGCGAACCCGAGCTGGCCGTGCGGGTGATCCGTGAGGAGTTCAACTCCGAGTATCGCGGCATCGTCATCGACGACCAGCGACTGTTCGACGACGTGCACGACTACGTCGCCGCCTTCAACCCCGAGCTGGCCGACCGAGTGGAGATGTACGACGCGGCCGAAGAGGGCCTGCCGATGTACGAGCGGTTCCACATCCACGAGCAGCTGCACAAGGCGCTGGACAGCAAGGTGTGGCTGCCCAGTGGTGGTTCGTTGATCATCGAGCACACCGAGGCGCTGAC
>JAUSLQ010000291.1 GCA_030645675.1 Actinomycetota bacterium
ATGGCTCGGTCGCGTCCATGTCAGTGGGTGAAGCTGACATTGGGTAGCACCTTGCCCATCCACTTGGGCAGGTACCAGTTGCGGTCGCCCAGCAGTGCCATCGTCGCCGGCACGATCAGCACTCGCACGACGGTGGCGTCGAGCAACACCGCCAACGCCAGCGTGATGCCGAGTTCGGTGGGCGGGATCGGCCCTGTGACGCCGAAGGCGACGAACACCACGATCATGATGAGAGCCGCATTCGTGATCGGGCGGCCGGTACGGGCAATGCCCTCACGCACCGCCTGGTGGGTGTCGCCGGTGGCCTCGAACCGCTCACGGATGGCCGCCAGCAGGAACAACTGGTAGTCCATCGACAGGCCGAACAGCAGGGCGAAGAAGAACAACGGCGCCCAGGCATCGACGAAGCCCTGGTGATCGATGCCGATCAGCCCGGCACCGATGCCGTGCTGGAACACCAGCGTGGCGAAGCCGAACGCGGCACCCACCGTCAGCAGGTTCATCAGCACCGAGAAGACCGCCACCACCAGGCTGCGGAACACCACCAGCAGCAGCAGGAACGCCACCAGCAGGATCAGCCCGATGGCCAGCGGGGCCTTGCCGGTGAGCACCTCGGCCAGGTCGTGGTTCTGCGCCGCAGGGCCACCGACCATCGCCGATGGCACCGTGTCGGCCAGTGCCGACCGCAGGGCTGCCACCATGTCGGAGGTGGCCGAGTCGTCGACCGCAGTGGAACCGACGACGCGCACCACCACGCGGCCGCTGGCCGCCGGCTCGGTGACCGGTCGGGCGTCGACCACGCCGGGCACAGTGGCAGCGATCTCCGCCACCCGTTGGGCATCTGCGGCATCGACGGTGATCAGCACCGGGGCGGCCGCGCCTTCGCCGTAGGCGGCAGCCATCGTCTCGTAGCCATCGCGGCTGGTGCGGCCTTGGTCGACGACTCGGGGCCCGGGCATGCCCAGTTTCAGGCCCAATGCCGGAGCGGCCAGCGCGAGCAGCACGATCGAACCGATGGCCAGCGTGCGGCCGGGCTTGCGCAGCGAACCGGCGGTCAGCTTGGCCCACCGGCCCTCGGCGGCGATGTCGGGGTCTTCGTCGTGGTGCGGGTGCTTCGACTTGCGGGTGTGCAGCACGCGATCGCCGAGCGCCACCAGCACCGCCGGCAGCAGGGTGAGCGAGGCGAGTGCAACGGCAATGACCGAGAGGATCATGCCGAGTGCCATCGAGCGGAACACCATCACCGGCACCACGAACACGGCGGCCAGCGAGAACACGACGGTCAGCGCCGAGAGGAACACGGCCTTGCCGGCGGTGCTCAGCGTGTTGGCGATGCCATCCATCGCGTCGGCGCCCTCCGCCCGCTCTTCGCGGTAGCGGCTGACGATGAACAGGCTGTAGTCGATGCCCACGGCCAGGCCGATCATCATCGAGAAGTTCATCGACCACACCGACAGCGGCATCACGTTGCCCAGCAGGTGCAGCGACGCGAAGCCGACGGCAATGCCTGACAGGGCCAGCAGCAAGGGCAGGCCGGCTGCGATCGCACTGCCGAACGCCACCAGCAGCAGGATGATGCTGGGCAACCCGGAGAGCAGCTCAGCGGTGTGCAGCGCTTCTTCGTTGCTCTGGTTGAAATCGGCCCAGACGGCCCACTCGCCGGTGACGTCCACGGTCACCCCATCGGCGAACTTCAGGCCACCCACGTAGGCGCCCAACTCGCCGGCGGCCTCCGGCAGATCGGCGTCTTCGGTGCCTTCGAGCGCCACAGGCACCAGGGCCGTGCGCCCGTCTTGCGCCAGCAGGCCCGATTCGGCGGGCATGGTGCGCGGGTCGACCACCTGGGCGGCACCCGGAGCATCGGCGAGCGAAGCGAGCAGCGCATCCAGCTGCGACGGGTCGTCGGCCAGCGGAGCCTCTTGCTGGAAGACGACGTACGCGGCCTCGGCACCCAGTGCGGCGAAATCGCTGCGCAGCTCGTCGCGAACCACCTGTGACGTGCTGCCCTGGGCCTCCCAGCCGGCACCCGACAGCGCACCGTTCAGCGTGACCGCCAGCGGGGCGGCCGACAGTGCGACCGCAGCCCAGGCGATCATCACCAGCTTGCGGCGGCGGGCGCTGAACCGGGCCACCCGGCCGAGGAGACCGGGCTTGCCCTCGTGATGATGGCCACGTTCGAGATCGGGATGCGGTTCGATGGTGAGCGGCATGGCGCGGACCTTTCGTAGATACCCGGAGGGGTATCGCAACTATACCCCAAGGGGTATCGAAGGACAACCTCCGAACATCGTCGTGCGGCTCAGCGCAGCAGGTTCTTCTGCACCTTTCCCATCGCGTTGCGGGGCAGTTCGGCGACAACCCGCACCTCGCGCGGGCGCTTGTGCAGCGACAGCTGGGCGCCCACGTGCTGGATCAGCGCCGCCGGGTCGACGGCGTCGCCGACCACGAAGGCCACGATCCGCTGGCCGAGATCGGGGTCGGGCAGGCCGACCACCGCCACCTCGTGCACCGAGGGGTGCCCGAGCAGCACCGTCTCCACCTCCCCGGCGCCGACCTTGAAGCCACCGCACTTGATGATGTCCAGCGACGTGCGGCCGACGATGCGGTGGAAGCCGTCGGCGTCGATCACTGCCGAGTCGCCGGTGCGGAACCAGCCGCCGTCGAACGCAGCGGCCGTGGCCTCGGGGCGGTGCAGGTACCCGTCGAACAGCGTGGTGCCGCGCACCTGCAGCTCTCCGATGGACTCACCGTCGTGCGGTGCGGCCAGCCCGTCGTCGCCCACCAGGCGGGTGGCCACGCCGGCGATGGGCAGGCCCACCCATCCGGGCCGGCGCTCGCCGCGGCAGCGGGTGCTGAGCGTGATCATCGTCTCGGTCATGCCGTAGCGCTCGACCGGGGCGTGGCCGGTGAGGCCCTGCAACTGCTGGAACACCGGCACCGGCAACGGGGCGCTGCCCGACACCAGCAGGCGAGCGCCGGCCAATGCCCGCGCTGCGTCGGGATCGGAGCAGACCCGGCCCCACACGGTGGGCACACCGAAGTACAGCGAGCCGCCGGCCGCGGCGTACGCCGCGGGGGTGGGGCGGCCAGTATGGACGAGCCGGCTGCCCGTGCGCAGCGCCCCCAGGACACCGAGCACCAGACCGTGCACGTGGAACAGGGGCAGGCCGTGCACCAGCGTGTCGGCGGCGGACCACTGCCATGCATCGGCGAGGCCATCGAGGCCGGCGGCCACGGCCCGCCGTGACAGGACCACCCCCTTCGGAGCGCCGGTGGTGCCCGAGGTGTAGATGATCAGGGCAGCGGATCCGGCAGGGGGCTCGGCCAACTCGCCGCCGTGTGCCACCCCCGCCAGCGACACTCGCGGCAGGGCCACGTCGGGCCACTCGGCAGCGCCGAGCACCAGCGCCGCGCCCGAGTCGTGCACGATGTGCTCTCGCTCCACAGGCCCCGCATCGGGAGGCACGGGCACCACCGGCACGCCGGCGGCCAGCGCGGCGGCCACGGCGATGACGGTGTGCAGCGTGGGCGTTGCGTCGACAGCGACTGCGGCGGCGCCGGCGATGCGGGCGGCTGTGCCATCGGCAGCAGCCGCCAGGGCAGCCCACGAGATGGGCTCCCCCGCCACTGACACCGCGTCGGCTCGGTCGGGAAAGGCGCCGCGCAACGCCGGCAGCAAGGCACCCCCGGTAATGGTGGCCTGCGCAGCGCTCACGCCTTGGCGGCGGCCAGCACGCCGCAGAGCCGATCGACGAACTCGTTGAACGCGCTCGTCAGCCGGCGCCGGTCGCCGGTAGCGAACAGGTCCATCACCAGCCCGGTGAACGTGGCCTTCACCAGCGAGGCCTCGGCTTCGGCCCGCTCGGCCGAGAGGCCCTCCGCGGCCAGACGCTGCTCGACGTCGTGGCGCCACACACCGATCTGGTCGGCCCGCACTTCGCCGGCCAGCCCGGTGACCTTCGGGTCGAGCGTGGCCGCCTCGTAGTTCAGCCGCACCAGGGCCAGGTTGGCGGGCGACGCGTTCATCCACCGCCACCACTTCCGGTACAGCTCGGCCTGGGTGATGCGCGGGTTGCGGGCCATCCACGCGGCCTGCACGGCCAGTTGCTGCTCCAGCCCGCGGGCCAGCGCTGCCGTCAGCAGCTCTTCCTTGGAGCCGAAGTGGTGCACCAGGCGGTTGATGCTGACATCCAGCGCGGCCGCCATTGGCCGCAGCGTGGCCTGCGCCAGGCCGTTCTCGGCGAGGTAGACGACGATTCGGTCGAGCAACTCCTGCCGTCGCTCTAGGTCGGGGGTCCTGGCCACAGGTGGCACCCTACTGTCTGCCCTGGCATCACCCGGCTATGCCGCGCTGCACCACGGCGTGCACCAGCGGCACTCCGGGTCGGTACACGAGGTGTGTGTACGAGGGCGCCTCCAGCACCACCAGATCGGCGCGGGCACCTGGGCACAGCACCCCCACGTCGTCGCGTCGCAAGGCCAGCGCGCCTCCGAGCGTGGCCGCGAGCAGCGCCTCTTCGGGGGTCATGTGCATGTCGCGCACGGCCAGTGCGATGCAGAACGACATCGAGGTCGTGTAGCTGCTGCCAGGGTTGCAGTTGGTGGCGATCGCGACGGTGGCACCGGCATCGATCACCCTGCGGGCGTTGGGGTACGGCTGGCGGGTGCTGAAGTCGGTCGCCGGAAGGAAGGTGGCCACGGTGTCGCTGCCCGCCAGCGCGGCGATGTCGGCATCACTGAGGTACGTGCAGTGATCGGCCGAGGCACAGCCCATCTCCACGGCCAGCTGCACCCCGGGGCCGTGGCCCAATTGGTTGGCGTGCAGCCGCAGGCCGAGACCGCGCTCACGGCCCGCGGCCAGCACTTGCCGGCACTGCTCGGCGTCGAACGCACCCACCTCGCAGAACGCGTCGATCCAGCGCGCGTGTGGTGCCACGGCGTCGAGCATGTCGGTGCTCACGTGGTGCACGTAGTCGTCGATGCGGCCCGCGAACTCCGGTGGCACCACGTGCGCGCCGAGGAACGTGGTCTCGGGGGTGATCTCGCCGGCCACGCGCAGGCAGCGCGTCTCGTGTGCCACGTCGAGCCCGTAGCCCGACTTGATCTCGATGGTGGTGATGCCCGCACGCCGCGCCTCGGCCCGCCTGGCAGCAGCCAGGGTGCGGAGCTCGTCGTCGGTGGCGGCACGCGTGGCTGCCACCGAGACTCGGATGCCGCCGGCCTCGTACGGCCTGCCGGCCATCCGGGCGGCGAACTCGTCGCCGCGGTCGCCGGCGAACACCAAGTGGGTGTGGCTGTCGACGAAGCCGGGGATCACGCAGCGGCCACCGGCATCGATGCGCCGGTCGGCCACCTGGCCTGCCGGGCCGACCGCGATCACCACCCCGTCCTGGAACACCACCGATGCGTTGCGCACCAGGCCGAGCGGCCCCTCGCCCACCGTCGGGTCGTTGGTGACGAGCAGTCCGATGCCGTCGACCACCGCGCTGCTCACGAGAAGCCTTCCACCAGCTCGCCGATGACGGCACCCAGTTCGGCCGCGACGTCGATGGAGCAGTGGCGCCCGTCGGACACCACCACGCGACCACCGGCGACCACGTGGTGCACATCGGCCGCGCCGGCAGCAAAGACAGCAGTCTCCAACAGCGTGTGCGCCGAGGCCCCAGCGGTGCGCACGGTGTCCATCCGGACGCTGACCAGGTCGGCCGGCGCGCCGACCTCGATGCGACCGGCTTCCGGCCACCCCAGCGACGCATGCCCCTGCACCGTGGCCGCCCGCAGCAACGACACCGAGTCGTGCAGGCCGCGCACCTGAGAGGCCAGGCGCTGGTCCAGCTCCACCGCCCGCGCTTCTTCGAACATGTCGACGATCGCGTTCGAGTCCGTGCCCAGCGCGAGGTGGGCACCGGCGTCGCGCAGCGCCCATGCCGGCCCGATGCCGTCCGCCAGGTCGCGCTCGGTCGTGGGGCACAGGCAGATGGTGCTGCCGGCCGCGCCGTACAACCCGATGTCGGCCCCGGCCAGGTGGGTGGCGTGCACTGCGGTGAACTGCCGGCGCAACACCCCGCGCTCGGCCAGCAGTGCCGTCGGGGTGACGCCGTACACCTCGATGCACCGGTCGTTCTCCGCCGGCTGCTCGGAGACGTGGGCGTGCAACGGCGCATCGTGACGTTCCGCCCACTCGGCGACCACCTCGATGCCGGCCGGGTCGACGGCGCGCACGGAGTGGATCGCAGCACCCACACGAACAGCGGGCCCGGACAATGCTTCGACGGCCTCCGAGGCACGCACCGCCCAGGCCAGCGCGTCGCCGTCGCTGAACCGTCGCTGCTGGGCGTTCAAGACTTGCCCGATGCCACCGTGCAGATAGCACGCATCCAACAAGGTGATGCGCAGGCCGGCCTCCTCGGCGGCGGCCACCAGCGCAGCGCTCATCGCGTTCGGATCGGCGTACGGCGTGCCGCCGGCACCGTGGTGCAGGTAGTGGAACTCTCCCACACACGTGATGCCGGCCATTGCCATCTCGCCATACACCGCACGCGCCAACCGGAAGTACGAGTCGGGGTCCAGCCGCTCGCACAAGCCGTACATCTGCTCGCGCCACGTCCAGAACGAGCCGTTGCCCACCTGTGTTCGCCCACGCAGCGCACGATGGAATGCGTGGCTGTGCGCATTCGCCAGCCCAGGCAGGGTGAGCCCGGCGAGGCGCGTGGCCTTGGCGGGGCACTCGACGCCCGACAGGACGCCCGTGATGGCCCCGGCTTCCACCTGCACCAGGACGTGCGGCGTGGCCAGCGCGCTGCCCAGCCACGCCGTCTCACACCAGTACAGGCCCGACTCTGACGCCATCTACGAGCCCACTCGTTGCACGAACTCGGAGATGCGAGCGACGAACGCATCGCGGTGGAACCGCTCGAACTGCTCCCAGGTGGTGAGCGTGCGCGTGTCGTGCACCCGGTCGAGGAACAGCACGCCATCGAGGTGGTCGCACTCGTGCTGGAACGTGCCGGCGGTCAGCCCGCGTCGCACTTCGTCGTGGGGCGTGCCTTCGCGATCCAGCCATCGGACGCGGACGTTCACGTGGCGCAACACGTTGCCGCGAAGGTTGGGCACCGACAAGCAGCCTTCGTTCACGTCGACCACCTCGTCGTCGAGCGGCTGGATGATCGGGTTCACCACCACGGTCAGCGGGATGCGCGGCTTGTACGGGTAACGGGGGTTGTCGCGCACCTCGATAGTGGCGATGCGCAGCAGCTCGCCCACCTGTGGGGCGGCGATGCCCGCACCGTTGGCGGCCCTCATCGTGTCGATCAGGTCGTCGATCAGCTCTTGCACGATCGGCGTGGCCAGCTCGGCCGGCGTGACTTCACGCGACCGCTGGCGCAGCAACAGGTTGCCCACGTGCAGGATCTCGCGAACGGTCATTCCTCAACTCTCGCGCATCGGGATGCGCACGCCCCGTTCGTCGGCCACGTCGATCGCCCGTTGGTACCCGGCGTCGGCGTGGCGGATGACACCCATCCCCGGGTCGGTGGTCAGCACTCGCTCCAACTTCTGTGCGGCCAGGTCGGTGCCGTCGGCCAGCGCGACCATGCCCGCGTGGATGCTGCGGCCGATGCCCACGCCTCCACCGTGGTGGATGCTGACCCAGCTGGCCCCGCTGGACGTGTTGACCAGCGCGTTCAGCAACGGCCAGTCGGCGATCGCGTCGCTGCCGTCCATCATCGACTCGGTCTCGCGATACGGCGATGCCACCGAGCCCGAGTCGAGATGGTCGCGGCCGATCACAATCGGGGCGCTCAACTTGCCGGTGCGGACCATCTCGTTGAACCGCAGGCCCAGTCGCTGCCGCTCGCCGTAGCCCAGCCAGCAGATGCGGGCCGGCAGCCCCTGGAACGCCACCCGCTCGCCTGCCATCTGGATCCACTTCGCCAGGTGCGGGTCGTCGGGAAACTCCTCCAGCACCGCCTGATCCGTGGCCGCGATGTCGGCCGGGTCGCCGCTGAGCGCGACCCAACGGAACGGGCCTTTGCCTTCGCAGAACAGCGGCCGGATGTAGGCCGGCAGGAAGCCCGGGTAGTCGAAGGCGCGCTCGAAGCCTCCCAGCTTGGCCTCGGTGCGCAGGCTGTTGCCGTAGTCGAACACCTCGCTGCCCTTGTCCATGAAGCCCACCATCGCCCGGCAATGGATGGCCATGCTCTCTCGGCTGCGGCGGATCAGCTCCTGCGGGTCGGTTCGCGCCATCTCCGCGGTCGCCTCCGGGGTGAGGTCGAGCGGCACGTAGCTGAGCGGGTCGTGGGCGCTGGTCTGGTCGGTGACGATGTCAGCCGGGAAGTCCATCTCCAACAGGCGTGGCACGAGGTCGGCGGCGTTGCCGACCACACCAACCGACAGCCGCCTGCGCTCATCGCGAGCACGCAAGCAGCGGGCGACGGCGTCGTCCAGCGAGTCGGCGATCTCGTCGAGGTAGCGGTGCTCGTGGCGGCGCTGCACGCGCCACGGGTCGACGTCGATGCACAGTGCGACACCATCGTTCATCGTCACCGACAGGGGCTGTGCCCCGCCCATGCCGCCCAGCCCGGCCGTCAGGGTGATCGTGCCTGCCAGCGTGCCGTCGCCCTTGCCCGCCGCCTGGCGCCGTCGGGCGATCTCGGCGAAACACTCGTAGGTGCCCTGCAGGATGCCCTGCGTACCGATGTAGATCCACGAGCCGGCGGTCATCTGGCCGTACATGGTGAGGCCCATCGCCTCGAGGCGGCGGAACTCGTCCCAGGTGCCCCACTCGGGCACCAGGTTGCTGTTGGCCAGCAGCACGCGCGGCGCCCACTCGTGGGTGCGGAACACGCCCACCGGCTTGCCGCTCTGCACCAGCATCGTCTCGTCGGCCTTCAGCGTGCGCAGAGTGCGAGCCATCGCATCGAACGCGTCCCAACTGCGCGCCGCCCGGCCGGTGCCGCCGTACACCACCAGGTCGTCGGGTCGCTCCGCCACCTCCGGGTCGAGGTTGTTGTGCAGCATGCGGTAGGCGGCCTCCTGCGGCCACCCCAGGCAGTTCAGCTCGTTGCCGCGCGGGGCACGCACGGGTCTGGGTCCGGACATGGCAGACACCCTCCTCAGGAAGCGGATTCCAACGGGCCGACAGCGGCTTCCACTGCGGCGAGGACACTGCCCTCGGCGAGCAGCAGTTCGGCGCGGCACAGGTCGGGCGACAACCAGCGGTCGGGGCCCGGCCCGGCGACGTGCTCGCGGAGCACCCGAAGCGCGGCACCGGTGCCGGCCGCAGGGTGGAGTGGCCCGCGCAGGTCGATCGCCGCGGCGGCGCACACCATCTCCACGGCCAACACCCGACGCAGGTTGGCCACGCTGCGGCGCAGCTTGCGAGCGGCGGCCCAGCCGTTCGAGACGTGGTCTTCCTGCATCGCGCTGGTGGGCATGCTCTGGGTGCTGGCGGGCACCGCCAGCCGCTGGTTCTCCAGGGCCATCGCCACCTGCGTGTAGTGGGCGATCATCATCCCGCTGTTCACACCCGCATCGGTGGACAAGAACGGGGGCAGCCCGTGCGAGCGGGCCACGTCGAGCATGCGGTCGGTGCGCCGCTCGGCGATCGCGGTCAGCTCGCTGGCGGCGATGGCGAGGAAGTCGCAGACGAACCCCACCGGTGCGCCGTGGAAGTTGCCGCAGCTCTCCACCCGGCCGTCGGGCAGGATCATCGGGTTGTCGATGGCCGCCTGCAGTTCGCGCTCGGCGATGGTGCGGGCGTGGGCCATCGTGTCCAGGGCAGCACCGTGCACCTGGGGCGTGCAGCGCAACGAGTAGGCATCCTGCACCCTCGAATCGCCCACCCGGTGGCTGGCGACGATCGCCGAACCGGCCAACAGGCGGGTGAGGTTGCGAGCGCTGGCGGCCTGGCCCACCTGCGGCCGCAACGCCTGCAGGTCGGCGGCAAACGCGCGGTCGGTGCCCAGCAGGCCCTCCACCGTCATCGCCGCCGTCAGGTCGGCCAGCCGGGCGAGCTCGCCCAGGTCGTGCAACGCAAGGCACAGCATGCCCAGGATGCCATCGGTGCCGTTGATCAACGCCAGGCCCTCCTTGGCGCGCAACGTGACGGGCGCGAGCCCGGCCTGCCGCAAGGCGACGGCCGTGGGAACGAGCGCACCTTCGGGGCCCCACACCTCGCCCTCGCCGATGAGTGCCAGCGCACAGTGGCTCAGCGGCGCCAGATCGCCGCTGGCGCCCAACGAACCGTGCTCGCGAACCACCGGAGTGATGCCCGCGTTCAGCAGCGCCAGCTGCAGCTCGACGATCTCCGGGCGGGCACCGGAGAAGCCCATCGCCAGGCTGCGCGCCCGCAGCAACAGCATCGCCCGCACGACCTCCGGCTCGACGGGCTCGCCCATGCCGGCCGCATGCGAGCGCACCAGGGCAACCTGCAGCTCTGCCGTGCGGGCGGCAGGAATCGCCGTGTTGGCCAGCGAGCCGAAGCCGGTGGTGACGCCGTACACGGGGGTGTCGGCAGCCACGAAGCCGTCGATCAGGGCGGCCGATCGCTGCATCGCCTGCCGGGCGGCAGTTCCCAGCGCCACCGGGACGGCGCGCCGAGCGACGGCGACCACGTCGGCCGCGGCGACACCGCGCGGCCCGAGTTCGATGGTCTGCTTGTCTTTCATCCTGCGCAACAGCTTGCCACACGACGCAATAGACCTGCAACCATCACCGGGCACGTCCCGAGCCGTGCCGCAGCGGGTTCAGCGGGCGGCGAGCAGCTCCCTCAGCGGCAGGTAGTCGGCCAGGTCCAGCGGCACGAAACCACGGATGCGCAGGATCGCGCAGGCTTCGGCCGCCCCAGGGTCGGCGACTGCAGCAGCGAACGCTGCACGCCAGGCCGGCACCTCGGCGGCGAGCCGGCCAGCGACCACCAGCGGCAGGCAGGGCACTCGCGGCCCGGCGCCGATCTGCTGAACGGTCGCAGCGAGCGCAGGCTCGAGACGTTGGATGTGCGTCCAGGTGACCGCGTCGATGGAGGCCACGTCGGCGCGACCGGTGGCGAGGGCGCGCACGCTCTCCAGATGCGAGCCGGTCTCCAGCACGCATGCCGGTACCCCGCCCCACTCGTGCTGCAGGCTGACCCAGCCGGAGAGGCTGTCGGGGCTGTTGATCGCTGCAGTCACCGCCGGGCGCGCTCGAAGCTCGTCGATGGCCGTGCCGTCACGGCTGATGATCACCGAGCGATAGGTACCCCGTTCAGCGCCCGGCACGTCGTAGTCGAAGGTGCCGACCACCGCGGCGATCTCCGTCAGGCCGTGCACCAGCGGCCAGCCACATGCCTGCGCCACGAGCAGATCGGGGTGGTGCCACACCTCCGGGGTCAGCACCGTCCACTCGAGCGACGACGGCCCGTGGCCGAGATTGGCGCGCACCGTACGCCACAGTGCTTCTGCTGCGGGGCGCAGCGGTGCCAGGGAGTACATCGCGAGCGAGGCGATGCCCTCGGCCATCAGGTCACACCGCGAGCACCATACGGACGCGCACCCGGCGACAGCGGATGGTCGGGCTGGCAGAACGGGTGGAAGAAGTGCCGTCGCAGCACTTCCAGGTAGCCGCCCTCATACAGACCGGCACCGGCGGCGGCGATCTGATCACTGCCCATCGCCCGGTGCAGCGCGGGGATGCGGTACCACACGACATCCGGCTCGGCGTGGTGGGTGTGGTGGAGGTTGATGTTCAGGAACAGCAGCGACAGCACCGGGCCGGCCTTCACCACCGCCGAGCGGGTGCCCTCCGCAACCGCGCAGTGCTCGACGAACGAGCGCAGTTGGGTGCACGCGGAGCCGCCGAGGCAGAACCCGAACACGTAGACCATCGGCGAGAAGCCGACTACGCCGAACAACCACCAGCCGAGGGCCACGGCTGCCACCGTGTGCACCAGGTACTCGATGCGGATGCGGGCGTCACCCCGCCGCAGATCGGTGTACACGAAACGCGCGACGGCCACCGGAACGCCGAGCGTGAATCGGCCGGGCGCCGTGCGCACCGCCAGCATCACGCGCCGCTTCCACACCCCGGCGTGCTGCCACTGCTGCGGCAGCACGTACAGCGACTCGGGATCATCGATCGGGTCGGTGAGATCCGACCGGTGGTGCTGGATGTGCGTGGTCTTGTAGCGCGTGTAGGGCAGCCACAGTGACAACGGGACGAAACCGACCGCAGTGTTCAGCCACGTCCAACGCGTGGGGTGGCCGTGCAGCAGTTCGTGGCCCAGTGACATCCAGAGACCGCCGAGGTAGACCATCACCACCACCAGCAACGGCCATGGCAATGAGTCGCCCCACGCGAGTGCAGAACCCCAGGCGGCGAAGAACACCACCAACAGGGCCACCGTCGGCCACTCGATTGTCTGCCGGGGCCTGCCTCCCGACACGTGTCCTCCCCTATGCCACCCGTATCCCGGTACGAACGTATGGTAGACGAACCCGCCCGTTCGCAGAGGCATTATGGTACGCAGGTCCACAGGGCGGCTGGTGGGTGCACGGCCGATTCCTGAGACACCTGTACAAGGAATGGCCGAGTGCGTAGTAGTGTCGCTCGCCGTGACCGATACGCAGCACGACGACGGCGAGCACGCCTCGGGTCCACTTGCCGCCACCCGCTCGGAGGGTCGCCGCGGCGGGAGGGCGCGCTCGGACCGCGGGCCTCGCCTGCCCGAGCAGCTGCCGTGGAAGCAGCCGCGCATGCGCCTGAACCACACCGAGGTGGTGTCGGCCGACGAGATCGAGGCCATCCACGAGGCGTCGCTGGTGATCCTCGAGCGCATCGGTATGGAGTTTCTCTGCCCCGAGGCGCGCAGCATCATGCGCGAGGCCGGGGCAGAGGTCGACGAGGCCAACGGGCGCGTGCGGTTCGCCCGCGAGATGGTGGTCTCCAACGTCGCCAAAGCGCCGTCCGAGTTCACCATGCACAGCTGGAACCCACAACGCAACCTGCAGATCGGAGGCCGCTGGCTGGCCTACGGCACGGTGGGCAGCGCACCCCACTACATCGACCGCCAGGGCGTGCGCCGCACGGGCGACCGTGAGGGCTTTCGTGACCTGTTGAAGCTGGCCCAGATGCTGAACACGGTGCACTTCATCGGTGGCTACCCGGTGGAGCCGATCGACCTGCACCACTCGGTGCGCCACCTGCTGGCCGCCCACGACGTGCTGACGTACACCGACAAGCAGTTGCACTGCTACAGCCTCGGCCGCCAGCGCAACCGCGATGTGCTGGAGATGGCCCGCATCGCCCGCGGCATCGACCACACCACCCTGCTCCGCGAGCCGTCGGTGTTCTCGGTGGTCAACTCGAACTCGCCGCTGCGCCTCGACACGCCGATGTCGCAGGGCATGATCGAGTTCGCCCGCCACAACCAGCCGATCGTGATGACCCCGTTCACGCTCGCCGGCGCGATGGCACCGATCACGCTGGCGGGCGCACTTGCCCAGCAGAACGCCGAAGCGCTGGCCGGCATCACGTTCCTGCAGTGCATTCAGCCGGGCACGCCGGTGGTCTACGGCGGGTTCACCTCGAACGTCGACATGCAGTCCGGCGCGCCCGCGTTCGGCACGCCCGAGTACGTGCGCACCGCGATGATCGGCGGCCAGTTGGCTCGTCGCTACGCCATCCCCTACCGCAGTTCGAACGTCAACGCCGCCAACGCGGTCGATGCCCAGGCTGCGTATGAGAGCGTGTTCTCGCTCTGGGGCTGTGTGATGGGCGGCGTCAACTTCATGATGCACGGCGCCGGCTGGATGGAAGGCGGGTTGCACGCCAGCCTGGAGAAGATGCTCCTCGACGCCGACCTGTTGCAGATGGTGACGCAGATGATGGAGCCCGTCGTCGTCGACCACGACACCCTTGCCATCGACACCATCGAGAGCGTCGGGCCCGGTGGCCACTTCTTCGGCACCCAGCACACCCAGGACCGGTTCCGCCACGCGTTCTACAAGCCGCTCCTCTCCGACTGGCGCAACTACGAGAGCTGGCAGGAAGCCGGCAGCCCGCAGGCACCCGACAAGGCGAAGGTGCTCGTGCAGCGCTTCCTCGACGCCTACGAGCCGCCCGTCATGGCGCCCGCCGTGCGCGAAGAGCTCGACGCCTTCGTCGCCCGCCGGGTGGCCGAGGGCGGCGTCGCCACCGACTACTGACCACTGTTCCCAACACCCTTCAACACTCGCTGCAGGAGCCCCTATGAAGTCATCAGCGCAGGTCGTGGTCGTCGGCGGCGGCGTCGTCGGCGCCAGCGTGCTCTACCACCTCACGAAGCAGGGGTGGACCGATGTCGTCCTGCTGGAGCGCAAGCAGCTGACCGCCGGCAGCACATGGCATGCCGCCGGCGGCATGCACACACTCAACGGCGACCCCAACGTCGCCCGCCTGCAGCAGTACACCGTGAACCTGTACAAGGAGATCGAGGCCGAGAGCGGCCAGAACTGCGGCATCCACCTGCCCGGCGGGCTGATGGTGGCCGACACTCCCGAACGCCTCGACTTCCTCCGCATGGCGCAAGCCCGCGGCCGCTACCTGGGCATGCACCTCGAACTGATCTCGATGAAGGAGGCCAAGGAGCTCAACCCGCTGATGGACGAGTCGTTCTTCCTGGGCGCGCTGTGGGACGAACACGAGGGCAGCGTCGACCCATATGGCGTCACCCACGCCTATGCGATCTGCGCCCGCAACCGCGGCGCCGAGGTCTACACCGACACCTGGGTGACGGGTCTGCAGCAGCGCGCCGACGGCACGTGGAACGTGATCACCGACCGCGACCACACCATTCACGCCGAGCACGTGGTGAACGCCGGCGGCCTGTGGGCACGTGAGGTCGGCCGCATGTGCGGCATCGAGTTGCCCGTGCTGGCGATGGAGCATCACTACCTGATGACCGAGCCGATGGACGAGGTCATCAGCTACAACGCGGAGAAGGGTCGCGAACTCCCGCACGTGATCGACTTCGCCGGCGAGATCTACGCCCGCCAGGAGGGCCAGAGCATGCTGCTCGGCACCTACGAACAGGACAACCGGCCGTGGGCCCCGAAGGAGACGCCGTGGGACTTCGTGTTCCAACTGCTTCCCCACGACCTCGACCGCATCTCTCCGGAGCTCACGCGTGCCTTCGAGCACTTCCCGGCCATCGGTCGCGCGGGCATCAAGAAGTTCGTCAACGGCCCGTTCACGTTCAGCCCCGACGGCAACCCGCTGGTCGGCCCGATCAAGGGCCTGAAGGGCATGTGGATGGCCAACGCCGTGATGGCCGGCCTGTCGCAGGGGGGCGGTGTGGGCCTGTCGCTCGCCAACTGGATGGTGCACGGCGACCCCGGCGCCGACATCTGGGGCATGGACGTGGCGCGGTACGGCGACTACGCAACGCTTGCGTTCACCAATGCGAAGGTGCGCGAGAACTACAGCCGCCGCTTCCGGATCACGTTCCCCAACGAGGAGCTACCGGCCGCCCGCCCGCTGCTGACCACCCCCATCTACGACCGGCTGCTCGCCCACAACGCGGTGATGGGCGTCGGCTTCGGCCTGGAGCACCCGCTGTGGTTCCAGAAGCCCGGCCTGGAGGCGAAGGAAGACGTCACGTTCTACCGCAGCAACGCGTTCGAGGCGGTCGGCGAGGAATCGCGAGCGGTGCGGGAGCGCGTCGGGTTCAGCGAGGCCTCGAACTTCGCCAAGTACAAGGTCAGCGGGCCGGGCGCCGCCGAGTGGCTGCAGGGGCTGTTCACCAACAGCCTGCCGAAGGTCGGCCGCACGAACCTGACGGCGATGCTGAACCCGCAGGGCCGCATCGAGGGCGAGTTCTCCGTCAGCCGCATCGGCGACGACGAGTTCTTCTTGTTCGGCTCGCAGGCCGCCGAGGTGCACCACCCGCGCTGGTTCCTCGCGCACCTGCCGGAAGGAAGCCCGATCGAGTTCGAGGTGCTGGCACTCTCGATGGTTGGCCTCACGGTCGCCGGGCCGCGCTCGCGCGACGTGCTGCAGCCGCTGACCGACACGTCCCTGGCCACGAAGGACTTCCCGTTCATGGCGTTCCGCCAGGTGAACCTCGGCATGGCCCCCGTGTGGCTGAGCCGCATGACCTACACCGGCGACCTCGGCTACGAGATCTGGGTCGCCCCCGAGTACCAGCGCTACCTGTTCGACCTGATCTGGGAGGCCGGGCATGAGTACGACATGCGCTTGTTCGGCTTCCGCGCCCTGATCTCCATGCGCCTGGAGAAGAGCTTCGGCACGTGGTACCGCGAGTACCGGCCGATCTACACGCCGTTGGAGGCGGGCATGGACCGCTCGTTGAAGTTCGACCACGAGTTCATCGGCCGCGAGGCTGTGGAGGCCGAGATCGCCGCCGGCGGGCCGCAGCGCAAGCTGGTGATGTTCCGGGTCGACGTCGACCCGGAGCACCCGGCCGATGTCCTGGGCGACGAGCCGGTGTGGCACGCCGGCCCAGAAGGCGACAGGGTGGTGGGCTGGATCACGTCGGGCGGCTACGCGCACTACAGCGGCGTGTCACTCGCACTCGGCTACGTCCCTGCCGCCCTTGCGACAGAGGGCACCGAGGGCTTCGAGATCGAGATCATCGGGAAGCGCCGCCCGGCCACGCTGCAGCACGAGCCCGTGCTCGACCCCGAGGGCCACCGCATGCGTGCCTAGCCAGGGCGTGCAGAACTCGAGTTCTACACGCGCATCTCAGCCGTAGGCGGCGGCTTGGATGCGGAACAGTTCTGCGTACTGGCCGTTGCAGGCCAGCAGGTCGTCGTGCGAGCCCACCTCCACCACGTGCGCGCCGTCGAGCACCACGATGACGTCGGCCATGCGCACCGTCGAGAAGCGGTGCGAGACCAGCACAGTGATGCGGCCGTTGGCGGCCTGCCCCCGGGCGGCCGCCGCGAAGCGTTCGAACAAGGCATGCTCGGTCTCGGCGTCGAGCGCTGCGGTCGGCTCGTCCAGCACCAGCAGCAGCGGCTCGTCGCGCATGAAGCCGCGGGCCAGTGACAGCTTCTGCCACTGGCCGAAGCTGACCTCGGCGCCACCCGGCCAGGTGGGCCCGAGTTGCGTGTCGAGCCCGTCGGGCAGTCGCTGCACCACATCGTCGGCGCCGGCGCGGCCGATTGCCGCGTCGGCCGCCGGCCGCTGGGCTGCCCGCGGCAGGTCGCCGACGCCGACGGTGGTCTGCGCCACGAACTCGAAGCGGTAGAAGTCTTGGAACGCCCCGGCCAACTTCGAGCGCCAGGCGTCGGTGTCGATTGCTTCCAGGTCGACACCGTCGACGGTGATGCGCCCCGCCGTGGGCGCATACATGCGGGCGAGCAGCTTCACCAGCGTGGTCTTGCCGGCGCCGTTCTCGCCCACCACCGCCACCACCGCACCGGCCGGCAGGTGCAGGTCGACGCCGTCCAGCACCAGCCGGTCGGTGCCTGGATAGCGGAACGATACCTGCTGGAAGCGGATGCCGTCGGCCAGGGCCTGTGGCGCCGGTGCGTCGCCCGCGCGCCCCTGGCCCGCGGCGTAGTCCTCCAGCCAGGCCAGCCGACGTGAGGCGTCGAGCCAGAAGCCGCGGAGGAACCCGAGCTCGCCCGAGGTGGCGCCGACGTAGGTGATCAGCTTGCTGCCGGCAGCGATGGCCAGCACCACCGACCCGACACCACGGTCGAACACCGCCGCCACGAGCACGATCGCTCCTACGTAGGCCGCGGCGAACAGCGACCACACCAGCGACAGCCACAGCGCACTGCGCAGGCGCACCCTGCTGACAGGTTCGAACCAGCGCTCCCACGCGCTGCGGCGCTCGGTGGCCAGCCATGCACCGGTGCCGGTGGTGCGCACCTCCTTCGCCGGCGGGGCGGTGGTGGCCACCGAGTACAGGTGGCGGGCGAGACGGGTGTTCGACACCACCGACTCCTCCACCCGGCGCTCCACACCCGGACGCCAGGTGCTGACGACGAAGGCGGGCACAGCAAAGATCAGCAGCAGCACCAGCACCGGGTGGATCGAGGCCAGCAGGGCGGTCGTGACCATCAGACGGAACAACCAGCCCAGCGTGGAGAACAACGACATGAACATGTGGTCCAGCGCGAACACCTGCTCGCGAAGCATTGCCAGGCGATCGAGGTGCTCGGGGCGCTCGTGGTGCTCGATGGTGGCCACCGACGCCTGCAACCTGGCGACGTGCGACTCCAGCGCGATTGCGACACGGTCGCGGAAGCGACGCTGCACCCGCTGCGACAGCACCGACAGGTACCACGTGAGCGTGGCCGCCACCGCCAAACCCACCACGGCTGCGACGATGGTGGAACGACGGTGCTGCACGACGCCGTCGACGATGATCTTCAGCCACAGCGCGAGCAGCGCGTCGGGCAGCATCATCAACAGGGCCAGGCCCAGCGACAGCAACAGCAGACGTGGCTCGGCCCGATAGCCCAGGCGGAAGGTGCGCCACAGCGAACTGAACGCGGGCGGCAGGTCGTCGGGCGCCGCCGCGGTGTCAGAGCGACTCAACGGGCACCTCCTCGCCCGACTCGTCGACCTCGGTGAACCGCGAGGCTTGCAGCTCGAACATCGTGCGGTAGCGGCCGCCCCGTTCCATCAGCTCTGCGTGGCTGCCCACTTCCACCACACGCCCGTCATCCACCACACAGATGCGATCCGCCAGGCGCACCGTGGAGAAGCGGTGCGACACGAGGATGGTGGTGCAGTGCCGCGTGGCAGCCAGCACTCGCTCGAAGATCTCTGCCTCGCCGCGCACGTCGAGCTGAGCGGTGGGTTCGTCGAGCAGCACCACGCTGGCGCCCTGGCGCACGGCGCACAACGCCCGCGCCAGAGCGATCCGTTGCCACTGCCCGCCACTGAGGTCGGTGCCGTCGGGGTACGCCTTGGACAGCACCACGTCGAGATCGCCGCCGGCCAACCGGTCGGCACCGGCATCAGCCAGTGCTGCCCGGATCACGTCGTCCGGCGCACCCAGCGGGGCGACGTTGGCCCGCAACGAGAGCTCGAAACGAACGAAGTCCTGGAACACCGCTGCCAGGTGTCGGCGCCAGGCCACGACGTCGAGATCCGCCAACGGCACCCCGTCGACGAGGATCGTGCCGCGGGTTGGGTCGTACAGGCGGCACACCAGCTTCGCCAGTGTGGTCTTACCGGCCCCGTTCTGGCCGACGATGGCCACCGACGTACCCGCCGGCACCACCAGGTCGATGCCGCGCAGCACCGGCCGGCTCTCCCCCGGATCGGTGCGGTCGCCCACCGGATATCCGAACTCCACCTGCTCGAAGCGGATCTCGTGCGGTTGGTCGTCGGGCTGCAGCCCCGCTCCGGTGCGCAGTGTGCCCGCCTGGGCGACCGCGGCTTCCAGCCGCTCGAGCGCCACCACCGGCGCGGCAGCGCCGTCGAGCGCCCAGTTCAACCCGCCGAACGCGATCGCGCCCACGCCCAACGCCGCCTGCACGAACACCACCACGCGCGCAGCGCTCAGGTCGCCGTCGATCGCATCGCGACCCAGCATCCAGAACACCGCCGCATTGGCGACGGCGACGATGACCAGGCACGAGAGCACCGAGCGCTCGCGCAGCTTGGTGGCCTCGTACTGCAGATCGTACAGGCGACGGCGGGTGGCCACGAAGCGGTCGATCACCCAGCCACCGAGGCCGAACAGGCGCAGCTCCTTGGCCGGCCCCGCCTCCACCGCCATCCTGTACGCATAGTCGGCGTGGCGCTGGGCGTTGCGCACCTCGTCGGTGTTGCGGTCCTTCCACACCCCGCTCTCGCGCAGCAGCCAGTGAGTGCTTCCCCACCCCACCAGCAGCAACAGCGGCGCCCACCAGTGGAACCAGGCCAGCACCACGGCGGCCGCACAGCCGGTGACCAGTTCCACCAGGCCGCCGGCGATGAAGTCCATCGACAGGTGCAGTGGCGGCCCGGTGATGCCGAGGTCGAAGTCGCGGGCCATGGACAGGTCGTTGGCCAGGTCGGGCCGCTCGAGATGCCCGACGCCCGCGGGCTCGGTGCACACCGCGGTGAGCCGGTAGTAGAGGTGGGCCGACATCCGGCTGCCCAGGTTCCAGCCCGCCAGCTGCGAGGCGGGCACCACCACCAATGCCGGAACGAATGCGACGGCGAACACCACCAACGGCATGACCAGCGACTGCTGCAGCGCCACCGCGCTGATCAGCCAGCCGAACGCCAACGACACCACCACGGGAAGCACACCGCGCAGCAGCACCATTCCCCACCAGGCGGCAGTCGCCGCCGGCGCGGCGCGCCACAGGGCGGCGAAGAAGCGCACCTCTTGGCGGGCGGCGAGTCGCGTCGGCATCTGGGACGTCGTCAGCGGGCCTCGGCGGCCGTCGAGCGCTGCATCGTCGCCAGCTCGTCGATGGGGATGTGGCAGCGCATGAAGTGGCCCGGGGCGACCTGGGCGAGCGGCGGCTCGGTGACCTCACAGACGCCGGCGATCGCTCGCGGGCAACGGGGGTGGAACACGCACCCGGACGGCGGATTCGCCGGCGACGGGATCTCGCCCTGCAGGCGGATGCGAGTGGTGGGCTCGCCGTCGACGCTGGGGATGGCGGACAGCAGCGCCTCCGTGTACGGGTGGTTGGGGCCGTTGAACACGTCGTCGGTGGGACCGACCTCCTGGATGCGCCCGAGGTACATCACCGCAATCCGGTCGGCCAGGTAGCGAACCACGCCCATGTCGTGCGTGATGAAGACGTAGCTGGTGCGCTCTTCCGCCTGCAGGTCGGCGAGCAGGTTCAGGATGGCGGCCTGCACCGACACGTCGAGCGCGCTCGTCGGTTCGTCGCACACCACGATGCGCGGGTCGCCGGCGAACGCGCGGGCGATGGCTACACGCTGCTTCAGGCCGCCCGACAGCTGGCGCGGCTTGAGATCCAGGTGCCGGGGAGTGAGGCGCAGGTGAGCGGCCAGCGCCTCCACCTTCGCGTTGGCCTCCGTGCCCTTCACGCCAGTCAGCTTCTCGACGGTTCGCATGAGGATGCGGCGTACCGTCCAGCTGCGGTTCAGCGCCGAGTCGGGATTCTGGAAGACCATCTGCATCGCGCGCTTGTCGGCGGTAGAACGCGAGGTGGTGCTCGCGCTCATCTGGCGACCGTCGAGCGACACGTTGCTACCCTCGTCGGCGGACTCGATGCCCAGGATCGCCTTGGCGAGCGTCGACTTCCCGGAGCCCGACTCGCCGACGATCCCCAGCGTCTCGCCCTCCGCCAGCTGCAGGTCGACGTCGACCAGGGCAGGGATGCTGATGCTGCGCTGCCGGAACGTCTTCGAGACGTGCGTCAGCTCGAGCACCTCCGGGTTCGCTGCCGACGGAGCGAGGATGCCGATCGGCACATCGGGGGGAGCCTCGACCAGCTCGGGGATGCGGTCCACATGATGGCAGCGGGTGAAACGATTGCCCTCGCTGCCCACGGGCACCACCGGCGGCACCTGGGTGCGGCACAGATCGTCGGCCAGTGGGCAGCGATCGAGGAACACACATGTGGGCAGATCGCCGCCGATCAGCGGCAAGATGCCGGGAATGGTTGCCAGCGGCCGCTCCTGCTTGCGCACGCCCTTGCGCGGCAGCGAGCGCAGCAGGCCCACGGTGTACGGGTGCTGCGGGTCGTCGAACACCTGCCGGCTTGGACCCTCTTCCACGATGCGACCCGCGTACATCACTCCCACGCGATCGCAGAGCGAGCGGATGATGCCCAGGTTGTGTGCGATCAGCAGCACCGCCGCATTGGTCTCCTCGCGCAGCACGCGCACGAGGTCCAGCACCTCCGCCTCGACGGTGGCATCGAGACCGGTGGTCGGCTCGTCGAGCACCAGCAGCTTCGGGTCGCAGGCCAGCGCCATCGCGATGACGACGCGTTGCTGCATGCCACCGGAGAGCTGGAACGGGTAGCGGTCCATCACCCGCTCGGGGTCGGCGATGCGCACGCGCCGCAAGGCCTCGACGGCCGACTTCGCGCCCTGTTCCTTCGTCTGGCCGAGCAACGTGAAGCTCTCGATCAGCTGGTTGCCGATACGAACCGACGGGTTCATCGCCTGTGCCGGGTCTTGGTAGACCATCGACGCATCGCGCGCACGGAACCGGCGCAACTCGTCGGTCGACATGCCGGTGACGTCGTTGCCGTTCACCAGTACGTGACCGCCGACGATCTTGCCGTTGCGTGGCAGGTAGCGCATCGCGGCGTAGGCGGTGGTGGACTTGCCGCAGCCGCTCTCGCCGACGAGACCGTACGCTTCGCCGGGGGCAACCTGGAACGACACGCCGCGCAGCACCGCGCGGTCGATGCCCCGCACGGTGTAGACCACTTCGAGGACTTCCACCGCCAGCGCGGCAGCATTCGCTGTGGCAATGCTGCTGGGCACGACCTCGGGGCTCATGATCCCTCCAGCACCGACTGCACCGAGTCGGCTATCAGGTTGACGGCGATCACCAGGCTGGCAATGGCGGCCGCCGGGAACACGGTGGTCCACCAGATGCCGGCGCTGATCGAGTTGTAGGCGTCGCTGACCTGCCGGCCCCAGTCGGGACTCGGTGCCTGCGGCCCGGCGCCCAGGAACGCCAGCGTCGCGACGACGAACACCGCGTAGCCGATGCGAACCGTCAGCTCGACGATGATCGGGCCCATCACGTTGGGCAGGATCTCACGAAACATGATGAACCCCGACGACTCGCCGCGCAGCTTGGCGGAGGTGACGTAGTCGAGGTCTCGTTCGGCAATCACCGCCGCCCGCACCGTGCGGGCGACGATCGGGGTGAACAGCGCCGCCACCACCGAGATGACCACCCACGTCCCACTTCCAAGGGTGGCGATGGCCAGGAGTGCGACCAGCACCACCGGCAGGGCCAGGAAGGCCTCGACGATGCGGCTGAGCACCAGGTCGATCCAGCCGCCGAGGTACCCCATCACCATGCCCAGCAGCACACCCAGCAGCACACCGAGGAGGGCCCCGAGCGGCGCCACCTTCAGCACGTCGCGGGCACCTACGATCACGCGGGAGAGCACATCGCGGCCGATCTCGTCGGTGCCGAACGGGTAGCCGGCACGCGGGCTGAGGTGCCCCGTGGTGTACTCGTCGAACGCGTGATGCGGGGCGATGCTCTGCCCGAAGACCGCGCACACAACCCACACGAGCACGATGAACACGCCGACGATGAACGCCGGCCGCCGCCGGATCAGCCGCCAGTTCTCTCGCCGCGCCTGCTGCCGCTCGCCGAGTATGACCGCGCCGCTCATGCCGATCTCCGCTGGGGTCAGGCTGACCAGTTCGTCGGCCGCCGGTGTGGAAACGACCTCCGAGTGCGGGTTGGTTGCGTTCGGATCGCTCATCGCGTTCCCTCCAGCCGTACCCGGGGGTTGAGGTAGGCGATCAGCACGTCGGCCGCCAGGGTCGAGATCATGTAGACGATGCCGACCAGCAGCACGGCGCCTTGCAGCACCGGGATGTCGTGCGACGTGACGGCAGTCAGCATCACCGAGCCGAGGCCGTGGTAGTTGAAGACCTTC
The DNA here is from genome assembly GCA_030645675.1 of Actinomycetota bacterium. Taxonomy (GTDB): domain Bacteria; phylum Actinomycetota; class Acidimicrobiia; order Acidimicrobiales; family Ilumatobacteraceae; genus UBA668. The sequence continues at coordinate 23,547 of JAUSLQ010000291.1, forward strand.
TCCACTCCGATGATGCCGCCGAACAGATAGCCGACCGAGACGCTGATCACAGTGATCGTCGGTGCCAGCGAGTTGCGCAGGATGTGCTTGCGCATCACCGCTCCGCTCGAAAGCCCCTTCATGGTCGCCGTTCGCGCATAGTCGGACTGCAGGCCCTGGATCACTCCGGCGCGCGACATTCGGGCGATGTAGCCGAAGTAGGCGATGGCCATCGCCAGCGCCGGCATCAGCAGGTAGCGCAGTTGACCGATCACCGAGGTGCCCGGCGGCGGGTCGGCGAACACGTGACCGAACCTCCAGTGCACGCAGAACACCGACATCAGCACCGCCGCGGTGGCGAACTCGGGGATCGACGACGTGGCCAGGCCGACGTTGACCACTGCCCGGTCGGCCAGCTTGTCCTGGCGCCGGGCCGTGAAGATGCCGGCCGCGATCGAGATCGGGATGGTGAGCACGAACGCGAGCAGCGCCAGCTTGCCCGAGCGGAACAGCGCCGGGAAGATCATCTTCGACACCAGCTGCTTCGTCTGGAACGAATGGCCGAAGTCGAGTGTGAACAGCCGTCGCATCGACGTGATGTACTGATTGATCAGCGGGCGGTCGATGCCCAGGTCGTGGTTGTAGCGCGCCACGTCTTCCTTCAATGCGAAGGGGCCCAGCACCCGCCGGCCGACGTCGCCAGGGATCACGTTGACGATCAGGAAGATCACCGTCGCGAGCAGCCACAGCGTGATGAGTGCCGACAACAGGCGCTTCAGCAGATAGCGGCGCATGGATCCTCCTTCTGAGGTGCTATCGAATCACAAAGGGACCCGGCGGGCGCGCGGCCTGTGGCAGGAGCGTCCGGGGACGTCCGGCCACGGGCCGCATTGACCTGTCGCGCGCTGCTCGGGAGCAACACCGGTCAGGAGGTGAAGCCGGCCTTGCCGCAGTAGAAGTGGCCGAGGCCCGTGGCGTGGATGCCGGCAACGTTCTTCTTGTGCGCGATCAACGAGTTGTAGAAGTACGGGATCGCGTACGGCACGTCCTCGTTGGCGATGCGCTGGATGTCCTTGATCGCAGCCTTCTGCCCATCGAGATCGAGCGACCCCTGGTACGCCTTCACGGCCGCGCGGAACGGCTCGGAGATGTAGTGCGCCGAGTTCCACTCGCCCGTGGCGTAGGCCTTCACCAGGTACACGTCGGGCACGGCGCGGGGGCCGTAGTCGACGATGCCGAAGTCCATGCCACCATCGCAGCCGGCGGGCTCGACGGTGCTGTCGTAGACCTTGCACCACTCCTCGCCGTCGACCACGGTTTCCTGCGTGATGGTGATGTCGAGACCGATCTCCTTCAGCTGGCTCTGCACCACCTGCGCCAACTGCGGGATCTCCTGCAGATCGGGGAAGTACATGTTGGCTGCCATGCCCTCCTTGCCGGCGTCCTTCAGTAGTTGCTTGGCCTTGGCCACGTCGCGCGTGCGCTGCGGCTGGCTGGCGTCGAAGAACGGGTAGATCGGTGCGATCGGGTGGTCGTTGGCCAGGTCACCCTTGCCCTTCAGCACGGTGGCGATCAGCGCATCGCGGTCGATGCCCAGCGCGATGGCCTGGCGGACGCGCACGTCGGTGTAGTCGCCTTCGCGGCAGTTCATCCAGATCTGGCGGTGCGCCGCGCCGCGAATGGTCTGGACCGTGACGTCGGGGTTGTTCAGCAGCGCATCGCCACCGATGACGGAGAACTGCACGATCGCGTCGACCGCGCCGCCGGCCATGCCGGACACCATGGTCGGCAGGTCGGCGCTGAACACGAACTCGAGCTTGTCGAGGAAGGGCTTACCACCCCACCAGTCGGTGTTGGCCTCGAACGTCGCACCCGTGGCGGAGTCGTACTTGACCAGCTTGAACGCGCCGGTTCCGGTGGGCTTGGCATCGAGCGTGGTGCCGAGCACGAAGTCCTTGGGCGTGATGACGGCCTGCGGGTTGTACGGACCCACCTGGTGGGGGAACTGGCCGTCGGGGGTGCTGAGCGTGATCTCGACCGTGAGGTCGTCGATCGCCTTCGTCGACCCCTCGGAGATGTAGGCCTTGAGGTTGCTGCCGGACAGACGGTCCATGGTGGCCACCACGTCGGCGGCGGTGAACGGGTTGCCGTCGTGCCACTTGACACCGCTGCGCAGCTTGAACGTCCACACGCTGCCGTCGGCGTTGGGCGACCACGACTCGGCGAGCATCGGCTCGAGCGTGGCCTCGACGGTGTTGACGAGGTATTCGAACGCGGTGACGACCGGGGTATAGGTGCCGAGGTCGGCCATCGCCACCGGGTCGAGGGGGCCGGCCGGCTGCTGGGCAGCGACGCGCAGCGTGCCACCCTGCTTGATGGCGCCACCACCACCGGCACTCGTGGTCGTCGGCTTGTCGTCGTCGCCACAGGCTGCGATGACGCTGCCCATGAATGCAAAGCTGAGGCCGATGACGCTGCCGCGCTGCACGAACGCCCGGCGGGTCACCTGGCCCTTTGCGTACGCCTCGACGAGTTCGATCTCGACCGGGCTGGCATTGCGTCGCGCACGGTCGAAAAGTGAGTAGTCCATTGAATCCCCCGGGGTTGTCGTGAACCGTCGGAGCGTCCAGGCAGCCGACGAAGCCGCACCATACTGAGAACGGTTGCATGGGTCAAGGAACCGTTCGTTCCGGTCGGCTCTTCGCTGGCGCAGCCGCCGTTTCGTGCCGCTGCAAAATAGCTATGTACCTGCTGTGATGCCCCGTTCCGCTGGCGTCCGGGGCAATTGTGAATTGTTGGTACGGTCGTACTCAATATCCGAGATTCCAGCACGCCGGCTCCGGCCGTTGCGAGGTCGTCAATGAACATGCCCGCCATCCGAAGTTCACTCGGCCGTCACACCGAGCCCGCCCGCGAGATCGACGTCGTGCACGACACCGACGTGCTGGTGGTGGGGTCCGGCCCGGCGGGCCTCGCAGCCGCGCTCGCTGCGGCCCGCTCCGGCGTGCGCGTCACGCTCGTCGAACGCTTTGGATGCTTCGGGGGCAACATCACCACGGTCGGGGTGGAGGGAATGGCCTGGTACCGCCACGAGGCGACGGTGGAGGCCGACGGCATCGGCCGTGAGTTCGAACGACGCGCCGCCGCGATGGGGGCGGCGGTACCGGAGAGCCAGTCGCTGTCGTACGAGATCGACGCCGAGGGCTTCAAGCCGGTCGCCGACGCGATGGTGCTGGAGGCCGGCATCGTGCCGATGCTGCACCGAGCGTTCGCGGCACCGATCATGGACGGAGACGCCGTGGTGGGCATCATCACGGAGTCGAAGGCCGGCCGCGAGGCGCTGCTCGCGAGGCGGGTCATCGACGCCACCGGCGACGCCGACGTCGCGCATCGAGCCGGGGCACCCACCCACCTGACGCCCCGCGAGGAGATGATGGCCGTGTCGGTCATGTTCCACATGGCCGGCGTCGACAAGCAGGCGTTCATGGAGGGCATTCGCGCCGACCCGCAGTCGTACGGCGATTGGCGCGGCAACGGCGAGTGGAACATAGAGACGTCGGGCAAGGAGGACAGCCTCTTCTCCCCCTTCGTGCGCAAGCCGTTCGCCAAGGCGCTGTCCGATGGTGTGATCCCGGCCGACATCACCACCCTGGCCGGCACCTGGGGAGCCGTGCACGACTCGGGCGAGCTGACCTACATGAACGTGGTGCACCTCCCCGGCGTCGACGGCACGGACCCCGACGACCTCACCCGCGGCGAGATGGAGGGGCGCCGGCTGGCGATGCACGCCGTTACCGCCTTGCGCCACTCCATGCCCGGCTGTTCCTCCGCTCGGCTGCGCAACTTCGGCATGACCCTGGGCGTGCGCGACACGCGCAAGATCGACGCGGTCTACAACATGACCGAGCACGACGTGCGCGAGCAGGCTCGGTTCGACGACTCGATCGGCATCTACCCCGAGTTCATCGACGGGTACGGCGTTCTCATCCTGCCCACCACCGGCCGCTACATGCAGCTGCCGTACCGCAACCTGCTACCCAAAGGCGTGCGCCACCTCCTCGTCGCCGGCCGCTCCTGCGGTGGCGACCGCATCTCGCACGCCGCCACCCGCAACATGGCTTGCTGCGCGGTGCTCGGCCAGGGTGCGGGCATTGCCGCCGCCCGGTCGGTGCACGACGACAGCGAGCTGCACGACGTCGACATCGCCGCGGTGCAGCGAGAGCTCGCCAGGCAGGGCGTGCGCTACCGATGAACCGCGCGCCAGCGTGCCGGCAGGGCGGACGCTCGACGATTCATAGTACGGTCGTACCCGTTACGCCCGTGGGGGCACCGTCGCCGGGGGGTGAACATGACCACAGTCGACTCCACTCCACCCCGCTCGCGAGGCGGCGGCCGCGCCGGACGAGCTGCGCTGCGAACGGCTCAGTCACGGGTGCAAGGGCCGGCTTTCATCACTCGCGGCATCCCTCCGTACGAACTGCTGGGCGAGGAGGGCATCGTCTCGATCGAGACCCATGCCGATCGGCTGCTGGCCGAGGTGGGCATCGAGATCCGCGACGATGCAGAGGCGCTGCAGTTGTTCCGCGAGGCAGGCGCAACCATCGACGGCATCACGGTGCACTTCGACCCGGGCCATGTGCGGGCGCTGTGCGCGACCGCACCCCGGCAGTTCACGCAGCACGCCCGCAACCCGGCGCGCTCGGTACAGATCGGCGGCCAGAGCGTGGTGCTCGCACCCACCTACGGCTCGCCGTTCGTGCGCGACGCGGAGACCGGCCGGCGCTACGGCACGCTGGCCGACTTCCACAACTTCGTGAAGCTGGCGTACCGCAGCCCCTGGATGCACCACTCCGGCGGAACGGTGTGCGAGCCCACCGACGTGCCGGTCAACAAGCGCCACCTCGACATGGTGTACGCCCACCTGCGCTACAGCGACAAGGCGTTCATGGGCTCCGTCACCGCACCCGAGCGCGCAGCCGACAGCATCGAGATGGCTCGCATCGCCTTCGGGGCGGAGTTCGCGGACGCCAACTGCGTCATCCTCGGCAATGTCAACGTCAACTCCCCCCTCGTGTGGGACGCGACGATGACCGGCGCGCTGAAGGCCTACGCCCGCGCCAACCAGGCGCCCGTGGTGGTGCCGTTCATCCTCGGCGGGGCGATGGGCCCGGTCACCACTGCCGGCGCTGTTGCCCAGGCTCATGCCGAGACGTTGGTGGGGGTGGCGTTGGGCCAGTTGGTGCGGCCGGGCTCGCCGGTGATCTACGGCAACTTCCTGTCGTCGATGGCCCTGCGCAGCGGTAGCCCCACGTTCGGCATGCCCGAACCCGCGCTGGGCTCGCTACTCGTCGGGCAGCTCGCCCGGCGGGTCGGCTTGCCACTGCGCTGCTCGGGTGCGTTCACCAGCTCGAAGCTGCCCGACGGGCAGGCGATGACCGAATCGGCAGTCAGCATGATGTCGGCTCTCCTGTGCGGCGCGAACTTCATCCTGCACAGCGCCGGCTGGTTGGAGGGCGGCCTCACCATGGGGTACGAGAAGTTCATGATGGACCTCGACCTGTGCGGCGCCGCTCACACCTACCTGAGAGGCGTGTCATTGGACGACGACCAGTTCGCGCACGACGCGTTCGCCGAGGTCGGCCCCGGCAAGCACTTCTTCGGTTCGCAGCACACGCTGCGCCACTACGAGACGGCGTTCTACGAGCCCGCCCTCAGCGACAACAACTCGTTCGAGCAATGGCGCGACGCAGGCGGTCAGCGAACCGATGAACGCGCTGCGGCACTGGTGCGCGAGACGCTGGGCAGCTACGAAGCGCCACCGATCGACGATGCCGTGGACGCCGCCCTGCTCGACTTCGTCGCCCGCCGCAAGGCGGAGATGACAGACCAGTGGTACTGATGGCCGCAGCCGGACACGATCCGTTGCTGCAGCCGTTCCAGCTGCGCCACCTCACTCTGAAGAACCGCGTGATGAGCACCGCCCACGAGCCGGCGTACAGCGAGGACGGCATGCCAAAGGACCGCTATCGGGCCTACCACGTGGAGAAGGCGAAGGGCGGGCTCGCGCTGACGATGACCGCGGGCACCGCAGTCGTCAGCCCCGACAGCCCGCCGGCCTTCGGCAACCTGTTCGCCTACGACGACGCGATCGTGCCGTGGGTGCGGCGGATGACCGACGAGATCCATGCGCACGACTGTGCCGCGATGATCCAGATCAGTCATCTCGGGCGGCGCACCGGCTGGGGGCAGGACGACTGGCTGCCCGTCGTCGCCCCGTCGCCGCTGCGCGAGCCGGCGCACCGTTCGCACCCCAAGCAGGCGGAGGCGTGGGACATTGCCCGCATCGTGGGTCATTATGCCGACGCCGCCGAGCGCATGCAGGCGGGCGGCATGGACGGCGTCGAGGTCGAGGCGTACGGGCACCTGCTCGACCAGTTCTGGTCGCCGGCCACCAACCAGCGCACCGACGAGTGGGGCGGGTCGTTCGAGAACCGGCTGCGCTTCCCGCTCGCCGTGCTGCGCGCCGTCCGGGCGCGGGTGGGCAGCGACTACCTCGTCGGCATCCGCATGGCCGTCGACGAGTCGCGCCTCGATGGCATCGACACGCCCACCGGGCTGGCGATCCTCGAGCGCCTGAAGGGCGACGGCCTGATCGACTTCGTCAACGTCATCCGCGGCAACATCATCAACGACGCGGTGCTCAGCGAAGTCATCCCGATCCATGGCATGGCGTCGGCACCGCACCTCGACTTCACGGGCATGGTGCGCGAGCGCACGGGCCTCCCCGTGTTCCACGCAGCGAAGATCGACGACGTGGCCACCGCTCGCCATGCGGTACGCGAGGGCAAGGTCGACATGATCGGCATGACACGTGCGCACATGGCCGACCCGTATCTGGTGCGCAAGATCGAGCTGGGTGTCGAGCACACGATCCGGCCCTGTGTAGGCGCCACCTACTGCCTCGACCGCATCTACATGGCCGGCGAGGCGCTGTGCATCCACAACGCCGCCACCGGCCGCGAGCTCACCATGCCGCACATGATCGAGCCCACGGACGCTCCCAGGCGGGTGGTGGTCGTCGGCGCCGGCCCTGGCGGGTTGGAGGCAGGCCGCGTCAGCGCCGAGCGCGGGCACCACGTGACCGTGCTGGAGGCCATGCCGTGGGCCGGGGGGCAGCTCCGCCTGGCGGCACGCAACCCGCGCCGCCGCGACCTGATGGGCATCGTCGAGTGGAGGGTGGCGGAGCTGACGCGCCTGGGTGCGGACGTGCGCTACGACACCTTCGCCGACGACGCCACCATCACCGCGCTGCAACCCGACGTCGTCATCATCGCCACCGGCGGCCTGCCGCAGAACCCGGCGGTGGAGTCGGGCGGCGAACTGATGGCGAACGCATGGGACGTGGTGGGCGGAGATGCCCGCCCCACCGGCGACGTGCTCCTCTACGACGACGACGGCAGCCACTCGGCAATGACCACCGCCGAGGTGCTGGCCCGCAGTGGCGCCCGCCTGGAGGTGGTGACGCCTGAACGCACGATGGGTGTCGACGTCGGCGGCCTGAACCTGGTGCCGTATGCCCGCGCCTTCAACGAGACCGACACGCGGGTCACGCTGAACCAAAGGGTTCGCTCCATCGCCCCCGACGACTCGGGCCGACTGCGGGTGGAGGTGGGCAGCGATCACTCGCCCGTGCGCCATGTGCGCATCGTCGACGCTGTGGTCGGCGACCACGGAGTTGCGGCCAACGACGAGCTGTATCACCGCTTGGTGCCGGCCTCCGTCAACCTCGGCGAAGTAGATCACGCAGCCCTCGTCGCGGGGAGGCAGCAGACGGTGTGCACGAATCCGGCAGGCAGCTTCCAGCTGTTCCGCATCGGCGACGCCGTCGCCGGCCGCAACATCCACGCGGCCATCTACGACGCGCTGCGGCTCTGCAAGGACCTCTGACTTCCGCCCCTCACCCACACCGTTTGGACACTTCTGCGCGTATGACGCGCAGAACTGTCCAAACACGTGGCGCTGTGGCACTCAGCGTTCCGCATCGTGGGTCGGTTCCATCAGACGGAACCGGTCGTGTACAGTCGTGCCGTCATTCTCCTAGGGGGTCACTGTGTCGTTCCCGTCAGATCTCGAGATCGCCCGCGCTGCCACGTGCACGCCGCTCGCCGACATCGCTGCGCAGATGGGCATCGGCCCGCACCTGCTCGAGCAGCACGGCGACGAGCTGGCCAAGATCAAGTTGGAGGCCATCGACGAGCTGAAGGACCGCCCGAAGGCCAAGTACGTCGTGGTCACCGCCATCACTCCCACGCCACTGGGCGAGGGCAAGACCACCACCACCGTCGGCCTCGGCCAAGCGATGCATCTCATCGACAAGAAGGCCGTCATCAGTCTGCGCCAGCCCAGCATGGGCCCCACCTTCGGCATCAAGGGCGGCGCCGCCGGCGGCGGCTACAGCCAAGTCATCCCGATGGAGCTGCTGAACCTGCACCTCACGGGCGACTTCCACGCGGTCACTGCTGCGCACAACCTCCTGTCGGCGATGGTCGACAACCACCTGCACCAGGGCAACGAGCTCGGCCTCGACCTCAACAACCTCACCTGGCGGCGCGTGCTCGACGTGAACGACCGCAGCCTGCGCAACATCATCGTCGGCCTCGGCGGAAAGATGGACGGCGTCACCCGCCAGACCGGCTTCGACATCACCGCCG
>JAUSLQ010000012.1 GCA_030645675.1 Actinomycetota bacterium
TGGCGGGCGCACAGCAGCACCACTCCGGCCAAGATGGCAGCGCACCAGATCAGCCAGGTGAGCGCCATCGGCAGCAGCAGTGCGGCGGGTGGCCGCAGCGGGAACCGCTGCTCGTCGCCGTAGGCCGAACCCTGCACCAGCGCCTCGCCGGCTTCGGCGGACAGTGCGACGAACGCGGCCACCAGTGCGACCGCCAGCGCGGCCACGCCCCATGCCGCGCCGGAGTCGAACGCAAGGGTCAGCACTGCTGCCGGCACCGCAGCCGGTACCAGGATGCGAACGACGGTGAGGCTGAGCGCGCTCGGCACCACCAACGCCACCACGACGACGGCCACTGTCACGCCCCAGGCGACGGCGCCCGCTGCGCCGGCCGCGCTGGTGCGCCCGTCGGTGGCGTCGTTGATGGCCTGCCACAGCAGCACCGCCAGCGCCACCCAGGTGGCGCGCAGCGCCCACAGGAACGCGCGAGGTGAGATCAGTCGGTCGAGATGCATCGGCACCGCCACAGATTTGTCGAACACCGGCACATCAAGCCAACGTAGCGGTGAAACCGCACGCCACGCTTCGAACAGAACGGGCTCGAGGTGGAACGATGAGCGTGGATCGGGCGACCTGTCACCACGGCGGTGGCGCACACGCGGCAAGCCATCCATCGGCGCCGGCAGAAGGAGAGGAGGTCAACCATGCAACGAGCACAGCTGCCCAGCGGGATCGTCACTGGCATCGGTGGCCTGCCGCACCGCGACGCCACCGACGCGGCCCGGTTCGTGCTGCGTGAGATGGAGCTGCCGGCCATTCCCACCCTGCCCCGCCGGTCGCCGGCGGAGGGCTCCATCGCCCAGGCGATGGTGGGCATGCAGGGCATCACCGTTGGCCAGTACGGCAGCATCGCGGTCGATGCCACTCTGGTCGACCCGCTGGCACCCATCGTCACCGACCTCGATCACGACGCGTTCATGGGCTTCCGCACCTTCCTGGCCTTGGCGCACGGCCACACGGGCCCGGTGAAGTGGCAGTTCGTCGGCCCGGTCACCTTCGGCATGGCGCTGATGCGCGCCGGGGTGCCGGCCAGCGAGGCGTTCGAGTCAGCGGTGCGCTGCGTGCGCGCTCGCATGCAGCACCTGCTCGATGCCGTTTCGCAGGTGCTGCCGCAGAGCCAGCAAGTCGTGTTCATCGAGGAGCCGGCGCTGGCCGAGATGATGCAGCCGGGCTTCCCCATCGCGCCCGACACCGCCATCGACCTGGTGTCCGGGGCGCTCGCCGCGGTGGAGACGTCGGCGATCTCGGGCCTGCACGTGTGCGGTATGGCCGACATCCCGTCGCAGCTGGCGGCCGGGCCGGCCATCCTGTCGCTGCCGGTACGCCCGGAAGTGGTCGAGTCCGCCGGTTACCTGATGCGGTTCATGGAGCAGGGCGGGTTCATCGCGTGGGGCGTGGTGCCCACCGCCGGCCCCATCATCAGCTCGGCCGAGCGCCCGTGGCGTCAGCTGTGCGCACTGTGGTGCGAGCTGGTGGCCCGCGGCGCCGATCCAGGGCTGCTGCGGCAGCAGGCCATCATCACGCCCGAGTGCGGCCTCGCATCGCACACGCCGGCCGTGGCGCAGCGTGTGCACGGCTTCGCCGCCGAGGTGGGCCGCCGAGTGCGCGACCAGGCCACCGCCACCCGCTGGGTGCTGGGCGCCTGAGCACTAGCCTCGGGCGCGATGAGCAACCGCGCCGAGGCCCTGAAAGCGCTCCAACGCGCGGCTGCACGGCGGCGCCGCCTCGAGATGTCGTGTGGCGGCGTCATCGTGGCCGGAGCGATCCTGGTGGTCGCGAGCACCGGCTCGAGCCTGCCCGACTCGAAGGGTGCTGTCAGCGACGGGGTGTTCGGCCTCGCCGAGCTGGTCGGGGGCCAGACGTCGTTGTTGCGGCTGGCCTGCCTGGGGCTGGCGGTGTGTGGGGCGGTGGCGTTCCGTGCACCGCACCCCTCGACAGCGCGAGGCTTCGCTGCCGCGACGCTGGTTGTTGGGTTGCTGGTCGTGGCCTCCATCCGCGACAGCATCACTGCCCGCGACGAGCTGGCAGCGCTGGTGCGCGCGAACCCCGAGCTGGATCTGATCGTGAGCCTCGGCAGCTACTCGGGCATGTACACCGCGCTGGCGGGCGGGTTGACGGCGCTGGTCGGTGGCCTGGGTTGGCTGCTCTTGCGGTCCGGCCTCGGTGGTCACGGCCGCCCGGCGCAGCCCTCCCAACGGCCCGACACCCCGCCCGTGCCACCGGCCACCGACGGCGCCCGGACGATGACGGCGGACGTACACTCGGCCAGATGAGCGACTTCTCCTCGGATCCGTCCCGGCTGCCGCCGGCGCCGCCGCCACCGTCGTCGCAGCAGTCACCGTTCGGTGCGCCGGGGGGCCCGCCCCCGCCGCTGTACGCGCCGGGCGCGCCGCCGCCCCCGTACGGTTACCAGCCGGCCGGTTACCCGCCGTCCGGCTACTCGCCGCTGGGCATGGTGCAGCAGCAGAAGCCACCGCGACCGTCGGTGGCCGTGGGGTCGGTGTTGCTGATCCTGGGTGCAGCCATCACGGTGCTGGGCTGTGCACTCACCTGGATCACCGTCGACGGCGTCGAGCTGAACGGCTTCGCGGAAGAACCCATCGGGCTGAACAGCACGGCCAACGCCGGCCCCGCGTTCGTCCTGTTCGCGGTCGTCCTTGCCGGCTTCGGCATCGCCCAGCTGGCGGCGCGCAAGGTGCTGGCGGTGGCGATCCTGGCCGTGGTGTTCGCTTCGTTCGCCGCGCTGATGGTGATCGCCGCCTACAGCGAGGTGAACGATCGGGTCGACTTCCAGACGGTGTTCGGCAGCAGTGCGTCGTTCGGTCCCGGGGTCTGGGTCGTCGCGCTCGGGACGCTCGTGGCACTCGGCGGCGCCGTCGCCACCCTTTCCAAGCGCCGCGCCTGGCCCACACCGGCCTGACGCCGATGACGCCTGCCCAGCGCATCCACCAGCTCCGCGAACAGATCGCGCACCACAACGAGCGCTACTACGCGCTCGACACGCCGGAGATCAGCGACGCCGACTACGACCTGCTGGTGCGCGAGCTGGCCCAGCTGGAGGCCGAGCACCCCGAGCTGGTCGACAGCGAGTCGCCCACCCAACAGGTGGGCGCCGGCTCGCTGAACGTTGCGTTCGCACCGGTGGTGCATCGCGTCCCGATGACCAGCCTCGACAATGCGATGGACGCCGGCGAGTTGGCCGCCTGGGGCGAGCGCATCACACGCGGCCTCGCCGGCGAGCCCGCCCGCTTCGTGTGCGAGCTGAAGATCGACGGCCTGGCGATGAGCCTGCGCTACGAGCAGGGCAGGTTCGTGCAGGCTGCCACCCGCGGCGACGGCAGCGTGGGCGAAGACGTCACCGCCAACGTGGCCACCATCGCGGTGCTGCCGAAGCAGCTGTCGGTAGCCGGCACGGGCGTGCCTGCGGTGTGCGAGGTGCGCGGCGAGGTGTACCTGCCGCTCGCTGCCTTCGAACGGCTGAAGGCGGCCAAGCAGGCCGAGAACGTGGCCCGCGTCGCAGCCGGCCGCAAACCCGAGCCGGTGCCGGTGAACCCGCGCAACGCCGGCGCGGGCAGCCTGCGCCAGAAGGACCCGCGCATCACGGCCGGCCGCGGCCTGGCCTTCTGGAGCTATCAACTGGGCGAGGTGGTGGGTGGCCCCGAGTTCACATCGCACCACCAGACCCTGGAGTACCTGCAGGCGTTGGGGTTTCCGGTGAACCCGGAGATCAGGGTCGTCGACGACCTGGCCGGTGTCATCGAGTTCTGCAACCACTGGCAGGCGCACCGTCACGACCTGCCCTACGAGATCGACGGCGCGGTCGTGAAGGTCGATTCCCTGGAGCAGCGAGAGAAGCTGGGCTTCACGTCGCGAGCGCCGCGGTGGGCGATCGCGTTCAAGTTCCCTCCGGAGGAACGCACCACCATCCTGCGCGACATCCAGGTCTCGGTTGGGCGCACCGGCCGCACCACCCCGTTCGCGGTGCTGGAGCCCGTGTTCGTGGGCGGCTCCACGGTGGGCATGGCCACCCTGCACAACCAAGACCAGGTGGCCGCCAAAGACGTGCGCCCAGGCGACACGGTGGTGGTGCGCAAGGCGGGCGACGTGATCCCCGAGGTGGTCGGCCCGGTGCTGTCGCTGCGGCCGCAGGGCAGCCAGCCGTGGGTGTTCCCGCGCCTGTGCCCGTGCCCACTGCAGACCGAGCTGGTGCGCCCGGAGGGCGAGGCCGACACCCGCTGTGTCGAACCCACCTGCCCCTACCAACGCGATCAACGCATCATCTACTTCGCGTCGCGCGGGGCGATGGACATCGAGGGCCTCGGCGACAGCACGGTGCAGCAGCTCAGCGACGCCGGCTTCGTCACCGACCCGGGCGACGTCTACACGCTCACGCGCGAGCAGCTGCTGACGCTGGACAAGTGGGGCGACCTGAAGGCCGACAACCTGCTGGCCGCCATCGAGGGCTCGAAGCAGCGACCGCTGCCGAAGGTGCTGACGTCGCTGGGGTGTCGCGGCCTGGGGCCGTCGGCCAGCGAGGCGCTGGCCCGGGCGTTCGGCACGCTGGATGCGGTGATGCAGGCGTCGGAGGCCGACCTCGCCACCACCGACGGCGTCGGCCCCACGATCGCAGCCAGCATCGTGCGCTGGTTCGCCGTCCCTGCCAACCGCGAGTTCGTGGAGAAGCTGCGGCGCGCGGGCGTGGAGTTCGGCCGGGTGGAGGTCAGCCGCTTGTCACAGAACCTGGTGGGCAAGGCGATCGTCGTCACCGGCACGCTGGAGGGCTACTCGCGCGAGTCTGCCGAAGCCGCGATCAAGGACCGTGGCGGCAAGAGCCCGGGCAGCGTCAGCGCGAAGACGTTCGCAGTGGTGGTGGGCGCCGACCCGGGGGCGAGCAAGCTGACCAAGGCCGCCGACCTCGGCATCCCCGTCCTCGACCTGGCCGGCTTCCAGCACGTGCTGGCCACCGGCGAGCTTCCGCCGGCAGGCGACGAGCCGGCAACCGGCGAAGCGGCAACCGGCGAGGCCGCTCCAGGCTGAGCTCAGAGCCGCTCGTCGAGCGTGACCTCGAAGCGCTGCACCTCGCGAAGCAGGGCGACGTCCGGATGCAGCGGGTTGAGCAGCACGTTGCGTTCACCGCTGCGGGCGTCGACCAGTGCGCTGGGCACGCTCAGCGCGGGCGAGCGGCGTGAATCCAGCCAGGCCTCTCCCACGCGCCGGGTGGTGGCGTCGTTGGTGGCCCACGCACGCTTCAGGCCGCCGGCCTCCAGCACGTCGACCAGTTCCTCGGGCACCTCGAACTGCATCGCCACGTACTTCACCCGGCCACCGGTGATGTGCACCGACAGCTCCAGCGTGGCCAGCGCCAGCGAATCGGCGGTGTACACCATCCGCCGGCCCGGCGGGTTCCAGCGGCCGCCGAACGCGGCAGCGCCCTCGCCGTTCATCGCCGTCGGCGCATGCCGGCCCGCCACCAGACGCCAGACGTTCATGCTCAGCTGAACACGCCGTGCTCGATGCGGCCGAGGAGCTGGAACACGGCTTCGGCGCCCACCTCGGTGCCCGCGACATCGAACGGGGTGCGCCGCTGCAGCGCACGTTGCGGGGTGGTGAGCCAGGAGCGGCCCTCCGGCGCGCCACCCAGCACGGCGGCGGCGCGGCGGACCAGCCGGTGCAGCCGGGCGATGCGATCGCTCTCCAGCATGTCGAGCGTGCCCTGCTGCTTGCGCCGCACCCAGGTGCGCGGCGAGATGCTGAGCCACTCCAGCACCTGTGCCAGCGGCACCTGCAACGCCTCGGCGGCGGCCACGACGGTGGTGACTGGAACGCCCTTGCGCACGTCGTGCTCGCTGAGCGCGGGGGCGGCGATCTGGTGTGCCATGTGGCGTATGATACCACGCCAGTTGGCAGCAGCCGGCCGGACATGTGCCGGACAGCGCGCACGAGCTAGAAGACGGTGAATGTCCAGGTGTACGAGCGTGCCCGCGACTGGCCCTCGATGATCTTCCAGTAGATCACCTTCACGATGTGCTCGCCCTGGCTGAACTCGGTGATGCTGCTGCCCGGAGCGGGGTCGAACGTGAGCGTGGCGTTGCCCTTCTCGTACACCGTGGTGGGCGGCAGCGTGATCTGCTTGCCCGGGTTGGTGGCGTCCTTCAGATCGTCGAGGTCGACGGTCTCCAGCTCGAGGCCGTCGATCACCAGCACCCCGCGATAGCCGGCCTCGAGATCGACGAACACCGACGACTGCGACGGCACCTGGGTGGCACTGCGCACAGGGTCGATGCGCTCGATCGCGTCGGGCAGGTTGTACCGGTCGGTGCCGGTCTGAGCGCTGCCGACGGCCAGGCCGATGCCCACCAGGCAGGTGGCGATGACGAGGCTCGCGAACAGCAGCTGAGTCCGCGGTTGCTGAGGGAGGATTCGCACGCGGCCAGTCTCGCCGCCCGGGGCGGAATTCGCACCGTCGCGCTGTCTCCGGCGCAGTTCGGGGCTAGGTTCAAGGCGCCATGGTTGCCAACGACGCGACACCACCGACGCGCATCATCGCGGGCCGCTTCCGCCTTGGGCAGCGGCTGGGCAGTGGCCTCGAGGCCGCTGTCTTCGATGCGTTCGACGAGCAACTGCAGCGGATGGTGGTGCTGAAGCTGGTGCACCCCGACCTCAGCGACCTGCCCACGTTGCAGCGCCAGTTCCGCGAAGTGATGCCCGTTGCCGTGGCGTTCCACCACCCCAACGTCGCCGTCGTGCACGACTGGGGGAAGGCCCGCTGGAACGACCGCGACGTGCTGTACGTCGCCACCGAGCGGCTTGCCGGCGGCAGCCTGCGAGACATCCTCGACCGCGGGCGGCTGCTGTCGCCCTCGCAGGCCCTGGTGGTGGGGCTCGATGCGTGCAAGGCGCTCGACGCACTGCATCGCCAGGGACTGGTGCACGCCGACGTGCGGCCGTCCACCCTGGTGTTCGGCGAAGACCGCCGCCTGCGGCTGGTCGATGCCGGGCTGGCGCAGGTGCTGCAGGTCACCGCCGAAGGCGTGGGCTCGCGCAGCATCGACCGTGCCAAGTACTGCTCGCCGGAGCAGGCCGTCGATCAGCCGGTGTCGCCGAAGAGCGACGTGTACTCGCTGTGCCTGTCGCTGCTGGAGGCGGTCACCGGCGCCGTGCCGTTCGTGGGCGACTCCACCGTCGCCACGCTGGCCAACCGGGTCGACAAGCTGATGCCGGTCTCCGCCGACCTGGGGCCTCTGGCCGCGGTGCTCGAGCGCGCGGGCCGCCCCCTGGCCGGCGATCGCTACACGGCCGCCGAGTTCGGCCGTGCGCTGGTGCAGGCTGCCGAGAAGCTGCCGCGGCCGGCGCCGCTGCCCATCCTGTCCAACTCGCTGTTCGGCCCCGACCCCGGTGGCCCCGATCAGCCGGTCGAGCCCACCGGCCCCCTGCGCCGCCCTCCGCTCGACCCCACTGCCGGCCCCGACGTCGCCACTGTCCTTGCGGCACCTGTCGTCGCCACTGACCTTGCGGCGCCTGTCGTTGTGGCGCCTGTCGTTGCTGCGCCTGTCGTTGATGGCGCCGACGATTCTCCGGTGCTCCCGCCGGCGGCAGCGCCCGCCGAGCCGGAAGCGCCCGCCGAGCCCGCAGAGCCGGAAGCGCCGGCACCGGCCGCAGAGCAGGCACCGGCCGGCGAGGCACCCTTGCTGCCTCCGCCTCCGCCTCCGCCTCCGACACCATCTCCGCCGGCTGACGCGCCTCCGGCCACCGCCACCCCCGTCGCACCGCCGGCAGCC
>JAUSLQ010000020.1 GCA_030645675.1 Actinomycetota bacterium
CCAGGTGGGCGGCAGCACGCTGACGGCCCAGCAGCCGGAGAACAACATCGTGCGCGTGGCCGTGCAGAGCATGGCGGCCGTGATGGGCGGCACGCAGAGCCTGCACACCAACGGGTACGACGAGGCGCTCAGCCTGCCGACAGAGCGAGCGGCCCGCATCGCGCTGCGCACCCAGCAGATCATCGGTTACGAGAGCGGCATCGCCGACACCCCCGACCCGTTGGCCGGCAGTTACTTCGTCGAGACGCTCACCGACGAGATCGAGCGCTTGGCGTGGGAGTACATCGCCCGCATCGACGAGATGGGCGGCGCCGTCGAGGCAATCGAGCGCGGGTTCCAGCAGGACGAGATCGAGCAGGCCGCGTACGAGTACGCCAAGAGCATCGACAACGACGAGCGCGTGATCGTGGGCCTCAACAAGTTCACCACCGAAGAGCCCGAGTTCGAGATCGCCCCCAACGACCCGTCGCTGGAGATCGGCCAGGTTGCCAACCTGAAGGCGTACAAGGCCAACCGCGACCAGGAACTGGTGAAGGCCCGTCTGGCCGACGTCGCCGAGGCCGCCCGCGGCACGCAGAACCTGCTGTACCCGATGAAGGAGGCGTTGCGTGCCAACGCCACCCTCGGCGAGGTCAGCGATGCCTTGCGCGACGTGTTCGGCGTGTACCACCCCGGTCGCTGAGTCGTGAGCTGGCTCGCCCCGTACGCCGACGAGGAGAACTGCTACCTCACCACCACGGGACGGCGCAGCGGCAACCCGCACGAGATCGAGATCTGGTTCGGTGTCGCCGGTGACACGCTGTACCTGATCAGCGGCAACGGCCCGACTGCCGACTGGTACCGCAACGCGCTGGCCACACCCGCGGTCCGCGTGCGCGTCGCGGCCTCCACTCGGCTCGGTGTGGCCCGCGATGTCACCGACCCGCAGGAACGCCGCGCGGTGGGCGAGCTGATGGGTGCGAAGTACCCGTGGGACGGCGACCCGTCGATCGGCCTCACGTTCGAGGCGTGGTGCTTCACCGTGCCGGCGCTGGCGGTGGAGCACTGGTCGTTGCCATGATCAACCGACGCTCGGCCGGTACGCCGATGCGCGACATCAGGACCACCGCGCCCAGCTGCCCGGTGGCGGCGTGCGCCGGGCGGTAGCTTCGATGCCGATGTCCACGAGAGCCGCTGCCACCGTGCTGGTCGCGCTGGTGGTCTCGGCCTTGGTGGCGTGCAGCCCGCCGGCCTCCGACCCGCCCGAGACGGTTGGCCCGGTGTCGATCGACACGGTGCCCACCACGCTGCTGGCCGAAGAGGTGGATTCCACCTTGCCCGACGACAGCGTGGTGGTTCCGCCCGGTGCGCTGTTCGGCGGCGACCTGTGCACCGCGCTGGAAGAGGCCGACTTCACGCGCGTCGTCATCGCCGGGGAAGGCCGCGGCGAACTGCTGGCGTTCGACGGCCTGTCGGTGGACTCGTGCGGGTACACCGTGGGCGTCGGCGACGTGGAGTACACGATCGTGGTGCAGGCGCACACGGCCGATGACTTCGAGCGACCACCCACCACCGACGAGGTGCGCGACGACGTCAGCGGTGTAGGCATCGCCGCCTTCGGCGTCGCCCGTGGCGACACCGCCTACGAAGTGATCGTGCAGGTGGCCAACGGCTACTTCTCGGTCACCACCCCCGACCCGGCCAGCGCCAAGGCCCTGGCCGGCATGGCCGCCGAGCGCGCCGAACCCGCCTGAAGGTCTGCGAAGGTGGGCGGCGCAGGCGCAGTCAGTCGACGACGTGCAGCGTCACGGGCGGGCGCACAGGCGTGGCGACCTGGTCGGTGGCCCAGCCGAGGTAGATGATCGCGGTCACCCAGGTGCCCGGCTCGAAGCCACAGAGCTGCGCCACGGGGTCGTTGGCGCCTTTCGGGCACGAACCCCAGTAGCTGGCCAGGCCGTGCACCGTGGCGCCCAGCAGCAGGTTCTGCACACCGGCGGCCACCGCGTCGCGGTTCTCGGCAGTGCGCAACTCGCTGTCGCCCGGCGCCGAGCCCACCACCAGCACGCTGGGCGTGCGCAGGTACTTGGTGCGCGCCTTGGCCACCTTCTCCGGTGGGTCGTCGCGAGCGGCCATGGCATCGCTGATCGTCTCGCCCAGCCGCGCCCGGCCCTGGCCGGTGACCACCGCGAACTGCCACGGCCACGTGCGCTTGTGGTTCGGCGCCCACTGGGCCAGTTCGCACAGCTGCTGCACCAGTTCGGTGGGCACGTCGCGCTCCTTGTCGACCAGCATGCTGGTGCGCCTGGCCCGCACGAGTGCAGCGAACTCGTGCGGGGTCACTCGCTGACCTCGCTGCCGTTCACAGGCCCGGTCACCGGCCCGGTCAGAGGCCCGTTCACAGGCCCGGCCACCGGCTCGGTCACCGGCGTGTTGGCCTCGATGTGGCCAACCACCAGCTCCACCCAACGGTGCCACAGCTGCGGCGGGTAGTCGTGGCCCATGCCGGCGATCATCTCGAAGCGGGCACCGGGGATCACTTCCGCCGTGCGCAGCCCGCCGGAGATGTCGATCAGCGTGTCGCAGTCGCCGTGGATCACCAGCGTCGGCACCTGCACGTGCCGCAGGCGCTCGGCCCGCGACCCGCCGCTGGCCATGACGGCCAGGTACTGGCGCACTGGCCCGGTGGGGTGGAAGCAGCGGTCGAACGCCCGCTCGGCATCGGCGCGCCAGCGGGCTTCGTCGGCGAATTCCGGGCTGCCCCACTCGCGCAGGCCGGCGATCCAGCGCTGCACCGCACCCTCTCGGTCGTGCGCGGGCGGGGCCAGCAGCAGCGCCTGCGCGGCGGCGGTGCTGCCGCCGAAGTCCGGCTCGCCGGTGTTGCTCATCGCCGAGGTCATCGTCAGCAGCCGGTGGGGGTGCTCGATGGCCATCGTCTGCACGATCATGCCCCCCATCGAGAGGCCCATCACGTGCGCCCGGTGCGCGCCCACTGCGTCCAGCACCACCATGCCGTCAGCGGCCATGTCGCTCAGCGTGTAGGCGGCGCCGTGCGGCCCGGTGTCGGCGTCGTCGAACTTGCTGCTCAGGCCCACGTCGCGGTTGTCGAAGCGCACCACGCGCAACCCGCGGTCGGCGAACAGGTGGCACCAGTCGTCGTGGTAGTTGATGCACTGGCTGCCCAGCCCGTTCACCAGCAGCAGGGTGGGGTCGTCGGCGTGGCCGAACGTGTCGTAGTACAGCTCGCAGTGGCCGTTGTGGGCGTATGGCACGTCAGTCGCCCACCATCTCCTGGCGCAGTTCGCGCTTCAGGAACTTCCCGTTCGCGTTGCGCGGCAGCGGCTCGGTGCGGAACGACACGCGGGCTGGGATCTTGTGCTTGGCGAGGTTGGCCGACAGGAAGTGGCTGAGCTCGGCCTGCGTGAGGGTGGCCCCGGGCCGCAGCACGATGACGGCCGCGACGTCTTCGCCCAGCCGCTCGTCGGGGATGCCGAACACGGCCGCCTCGGCCACCGCATCGTGGTGGTAGATCGCGGTCTCCACTTCGCTGCAGAACACGTTCTCGCCGCCGCGGTTCACCATGTCCTTCGCCCGGTCGACGATGTAGACGAAGCCGTCGGCGTCGAGGCGGGCGATGTCGCCGGTGTTCAGCCAGCCGTCGCGGATCGCGTCGTGCGTGGCCTCGGGGCGGTTGAGGTAGCCCTTGATCACGATGCCGCCGCGGACGCACAGCACGCCGACCGTGTCGGGGCCGGCGGGCAGGTCGTTGCCGTCTTCGTCGACCAGCTTGGCCTCCAACGTCGGCACCACCGGCCCGCACGACGCCGGCTTCTCTACGAAGAAGCGGGCAGAGTTGGCGGTGATGATGCCGCACGTCTCGGTCATCCCGTAACCGGTGGAGGGCTGGCCGTGCTTCAGCGCGCCGGCGATCTTGCCGACCAGATCGGGCTGCAGCGCAGCCCCGCCGCCGCCCATGCCCACCAGCGTGGACGTGTTGCGTGTGGCCCAGTCGGGGTGCAGCAGCAGCTCGCGGCTCATCGTCGGCACACCCGAGAAGTTGGTGACGCCCTCGCGCTCGATCAGTTCCAGCGCGCGGCCGGCGTCCCACTTGTACGTCAGCACCACTCGGCCACCGGACACGGTGGCGGGGTGCAGGATGCAGTTGCACGCCGTCACGTGGAACAGCGGGGTAGGGGCCATGAACACGCCCTGGGCGGCTGCCGGCGGGGTGGCGGTCGGGGCGGGCACGTCGCCGGCGGCGATGGCCTTCTGCTCGGCCATCGCGGTGGCCATCGTCATCACGACGATGTTGAGGATGTTGTGCACCGAGCCACGGTGGGTGAGCTGAGCGCCCTTCGGGAAGCCGGTGGTGCCCGACGTGTAGAAGATGGTGGCGTCGTCGTCGGGGTCGATGGCCACGTCGGGCAACGCGAGCGGGTCGTCGGCGGCCATCACCTCGGCCCAAGTCGTGCTGCCGCCCGGGGCGGTGCGCTCGGTGCGCACCGCGAGGATGTGCATCGGCCGCTGCGGGGGCATGTGGCCCAGCCGTTCCAGCCGCTCGTCGTCGGCGATGAGGGCGAGGGGCTCGCTGTCGTTCAGCGCGTACTCCATCTCCGGGGCGGTCCACCAGGCGTTCATGCCCACGACCGCGGCGCCGATGCTGACGGTAGCCCAGTACGCCACCACCCACTCCGGGTAGTTGCGCATGGCGATGGCCACCCTGCCGCCGGGGTGCACGCCATTGGCCACCAGGTGAGCGGCCAGCTTGCGCACCTGCGCGTGCACCTCGGCGTAGGTGTAGCGCTCGTCCTCGTAGACCAGGTAGTCCTTGTCGGCGTGGACCGCCGAGCCCTCCCACAAGACCCGCATGTCGGGCGGGCTGGCGGTGAACACCTTCAGCGGTACCCCGCGCACCTCCTGGGTGGTGGTGGCGAAGGGCGAACCGGGGGCGTCGAGCTCGGCGCGGGCAGCGAGGTAGTGGTGGATCACGGCGCTGATCATTGCCGAACCGAGGGTGTGTTCGCCACGCCTGCAGCCGAGGCGTGCGCCGCTGTCGGTTGGTAGCTTGCCCGGATGCCCAGCGAACGGTTGAACGTCGGCAGTGACGGTGTCACCAGGTGCTGGTGGTGCGGCGACGACCCACTGTACGTGCGCTACCACGATCACGAGTGGGGCCACCCCGTCACCTCCGACGTGCGGTTGTTCGAGAAGCTGTGCCTGGAGGGCTTCCAGTCGGGCCTGTCGTGGCTGACCATCCTGCGCAAGCGGGAGAACTTCCGGGCAGCGTTCGCCGGCTTCGACCTCGCCGCGGTGGCGGCGTTCGACGAGGGCGACCTCGCCCGCCTGCTGGGCGACGCGGGCATCGTGCGCCACCGCGGCAAGATCGAGAGCACGATCAACAACGCCGGCCGCGCGCTGGCCCTGCGCGACGAGTTCGGCTCGATCCACGCCTACGTGTCGCAGTACCGCCCCGACCGTGCGTGGCGGCTCACCGGCACGAGTGAGCTGTTCGCCACCTGCCCCGAGTCGGTGGCGATGTCGAAGGACCTCAAGAAACGCGGCTGGAGCTTCGTCGGGCCCACGACGATGTACGCCTTCATGCAGGCGATGGGCCTGGTGAACGACCACATCGAGGGCTGCGAGCGAGAGCCCGGCGAGTAGCTGCGGGCGGCGCCGTGAGAACCGGGCGTCGAGCGGTCGGCTTCCGGGGCTGTTCTGTTTCGGTCTCCGGAACAGAACAGCCCGAGAAGGCGGCTGCCGACCGACGCGGAACGGTGTGTCCGGCGGTGATGGTGGGTCAGTTGGCGTGCAGGTCGGCGTTCAGGCCGTCCCACTTCGCCGAACGGGGAAGCGCTTCGACGGCGCCGCTCTGGCTGTTGCGGCGGTACAGCAGGCCGCCCTTGCCGCTGAGCTGGCGGGCCTTGACCACTTCCACACCACCTGTGCCGCCACCCGGGCCGTGCAGCGCCACCAGCGTGCCGGCGGTGACGTACAGGCCGGCCTCGACGACGCACTCGTCGCCGAGGCTGATGCCGATGCCGGC
>JAUSLQ010000023.1 GCA_030645675.1 Actinomycetota bacterium
CCGCCCCCACCAGCCCGCCGCCCAGCGGGCCGCAGGTCACGGCCACGTTCTCCGGCCCGTCGGCGTGCCCGTCGCCCGACGCGTCAGTGCCGCTGCCGTCGCCCACGGACAGCATCACCTGGTCGGTCACCGGTGCCGACAGCGTCTACGTGGCGATCGACAACCCCGACGGCCCCTACGAGACCGGGCTGCCGCTGAACGGGTCGATGAGCGACCTGCCGTTCGGCTGTCCCGGCACGCACACCTACTACGTGGTCGCCGTGAAGGGCGGCCAGAAGGCCGTCAAGTCGAAGACGTTCACCGCCAACAACTGACGGGCCGACCAGCGACGGGTCAGCTCGTGCGCTCGCCGGTCACGGTGATCGTCGCGCCCACGGCCCCGGCCGCCACGTCGTCGGGGGTGAACAGGATCGGGCGCAGGCTGCCGTCGCTGTACACCCGCATCTGGGCGGTGAAGTTCGGGTCGGCCGGGTCGTCGGGCTGGCCGTAGGTCAGCACGGCCTCGGCATGCGGGCCATCGGCGGTGAACTCCAGGGTCATCACGAAGCTGTTCCCGAACGTCACCGGGTAGCCGCGGCTGCTGAAGAAGCTGCCGTCGATCCCTGTGCCGGGGTCGCCCTTGGGTGCCAGCGTGCCCGCCCCGCTGCAGCAGTCGACGATCGACGCCGCACCCTCCATGTTGGTGCCGCCACCGACGGGGATGTGCTCGGAGATCACGCGGCCGTCGAACTGCACCTCGCCCAGCGAGATGTCGAGCGCCCAGCCCTGTGCCCGCAGCGCGAGCGTCGCGGCCGCCAGGTTGTTCACGATCTGGGTGCCATCGGCCAGGCCGTTGGGGGTGAACACCGGGTTGGAGGGGTCGAACGCGACGTCGTAGAGGTCGCCGGCGTTCATCCGGTCGGTACCGCTGAACTTGTACAGGAACTCGCGCCACAGCACGGCTCCCTTCGAGCCGGTGGTCAGCCGGCCGTCCCAGGCGCGCAGCACCTCGCAGGCGGGGGTGATGTCGAACGGCTTCTCCAGCACCAGCACCACGCCCTGCTCGTCGCAGCGCTTGACCACCTGGTCGCGCAGCAGCTCGGCGTGCAGCGCACGGTCGGAGAACCAGGCCGCCTGCAGTTCGGCGAGAGCGAACGTGCCGTCGTCGCCGCGCACCCCAGGGTCTGTGAGCAGGATGGCGTTCATGCGGGTGCGGGCCGACTGCGGCACGCCTTCCGGCCCGGTGAGCGGCGAGTAGCCGGTCAGCGGTGCCGCCGGGTTGGCCAGCCAGTGCGAGTCGTTGGCGTTGAACACGTAGTCGGCGCGCTCCAGCTGCGGCTGCTGCGCGAACGGCAGGATGCCTGGCCGGGTGGCCGCAGGGTCGTCGACCCATTCGTTGATCGGGTCGCTGCCGTTCAGCAGGATCGCGCCGTTGTCCAGCAGGGTGGCGGCCAGGCCGCCGCCGGCCACCTGCGCCTGCCACCCGGCGATCGCCTCCACCGACAGGTTCGGTGTGGCCGCGGTGTCGGCGTACCACGCCCGGCCGTCGGCCGAGGTGGCCATCGTGTTCACCCACGGGATGCCGTTGGCGGTGCGGTGGGCGTCGATGAACTCGTCCATCGAGGTGGCCGCGTTCATGCCGAAGAACTGCTCGAGGATGTCGCTGTTGTCGATGTTGGCGTCGCGCATCGTGTACGCCTTGTCGGTGGTCCAGCCGAACGGCAGGTTCAGCATCGGGCCGTAGTGGCTGTTCCACATCGTGCGCGTCTGCGGTTCCAGCGAGCCGTCGGATTGCAGCACGTCGATCGACAGATCGTCACTGGTCATCGCCTTGCTCTCGGCGCCGTACTGGTAGCTGGTGGGGTCGCCAGGGGTCAGCGACAGCTCGTACAGCGTCATGCGATGCCCGGCCGACACCGTGTGCGTCCAGGCCACGTGCTCGTTGAAGCCGATCAGCACACCCGGCGTGCCGGTCAGCGTCACGCCGTAGACGTTCAGCTCGCCGGTGGTCAGCGTCAGGTGGCTCTCCCACAGCCGCTTCTCGCCCTCCCAGGGGAAGTGCGGGTTGGCCAGCAGCATGCCGCCCCCGCCCGTGCTGGCCTCGGCGCCGATCGCCCAGCCGTTGCTGCCCAGCCCGGGCCGCAGGCCCAGCGCGGCGGTGGTGGGCGGGGAGTTGTCGATGGGGGGCACGGTGACGGCCTGGGTGGGCGCGGGTGCGGTGCTGGCCGGCCCGGTATCGGCCGGCCCGGTGTCGGTGGGAACGGTGGTGGCGGGCACGAACTCCGGCGGCTGGGCGGTGGCGATCGGGTCGATCAGCACACCGGCGCTGGCGAACAGCACGATGTCGTTCATGTTCGCGTAGAGGTCGGTGGTGGTGATCGGCTGCACCCACGGCTGGCCGGCGCACCAGCCGTGCGCACCTTCGGTGGCCAGCGCGGCATTGAAGCCGGCCACGTAGCCGGCCACCATCTCGGTGACGTGCTGCGGCTGGCCGGCGAACTTCTCGTCGGCGTCGGCCCACAGGCCCAGGTGGCGATAGGCGAAGTCGGAGTCGATGTTGGCGTCGTCCTCACCGGGCCCGAACCACTTCGCCCGTTCGCCGCGCACCTTGATGACCTGATCGATCAGCGTGCAGCCGCGATCCTGCTCGTACGCGTAGCCCTGGCCGAAGCCGAGGCTGCCCCAGTCGTCGGCCACGATGTGCGGTACCCCGTACTCGGTGCGCGTGATCTGCGCTGAGTAACCCGGCACGGCCTCGGTGGTGCTGGGTGCTTGGGTGGTCGTGAGGGCGACGGTGGTGGTCGGCGCTGCTGCGTCGTCGTCGGTGCACGCGACGGCGAGCAGCGCGACAGCGGCGAGGCCCGCCAGTGAACGGTGGCGCATGGCCGCGACGCTAGTGGTTCACACGCGAGCCGGACGGCCAGCGACCGCGGCGCGGCGGCGTTCGATGGCCGTCGCGATCCCCGCGATCCGCGGGTCGGCCGCCACCTCGTCAAGCGTCAGTGCCGCGACGTGGCGCCAGTTCGGTTCCTCCTGGAACGTGCCGGGCACGTTCTGCGAACGCGCTTCCAGCCACAGGTCGTCCAGCGCGAACACGGTGATCTCCGAGCGCATCGAGGCCATCTCCAGCACCACGGCGGCCATGATCTCTTCCGTCGTGGCATTGCCCTCGGCGTCGAGCTGCAACAGCCCTACGGCGGCGAGGTGGCGTACCACTCGCTCGCGCATGTGTGCCCGCTCGCCCAGCAGCCGGTCGCGCTCGCCGTCGTTCACCAGGCCCAGCCGGTGCGCACGATCGATGTCGCCGCCGTGCCAGAAGCTGGCGAACGGCACGCTGTCGTGGGTGCTCAGCATCGCCATCACGCCGCTGCCCGCGTGCCACATGCCGTCGGTGCCGTACGAGGGCAGTGCGTCCTGGGCGACGTGGATGCCCAGCAGGTGGTGCTCGGCCAGGCCTTGGTGCACTTCGTGTGGCACCGTGCCCAGGTTCTCGCCGACGATGACCGCGCCGGCCAGGTGGGCTTCCAGGCACACGATGGCGAACATCTCGTCCAGCGGGTAGTGCACGTAGCAGCCGTCGGTGGCGGGCAGGCCCGCTGGCACCCACCATTGGCGGAAGAGGCCCATCACATGGTCGATGCGCAACAGCCCGGCGTGGCGCAGGTGGTGCCGGAACGTTTCGCGCACGTAACGGTGCCCGGTCAGCCGTGAACGCTGCGGGTGGATGGGCGGGAAGCCCCAGTTCTGCCCGCCCATGAACACCGGGTCGGGCGGGGCGCCGACGGCCACATCCTGCACGAACAGGTTGCCCTCGTGCCACACGTCGAATCCGTCGGCGTGGGCGCCGAGCGCGACGTCGAGGGCCAGCAACTGGCCCTGCCGGCGAGCGGCGGCGGCGACCTCACCCAGTTGCACGTCGGCCAGCCACTGGCCGACCAGGTGACGGCGCACCACCGTGGGGTCGGCGGCGGCGAGGGCCTGCTCGCGGCTCACGGGCCAGGCGCGGAAGTTGCGGCCGTGCAGGGCCTGCGCGCCGCGGTAGCGCGCGTGCAGCGCGGCCAGCGGGTGCGCGGCCAGCCACTGCTGCAGCTGGGGGTGCTGGTGCAGCGCGGCGGCCAGTGCATCGAGGCGGGCGGTGTGGTGGGCGTGTAGGGCCGGGTAGTCCAGCAGCCCGTCGACCGGTTGCGGCGCAGGCACCGTCGGCGGGCTGTCGGCCGGCAGCGTGACCCCGAACGCCGCCGCGGCCGCGTCGAGGTCGATGTACAGCTCGTTCCACAGCCGGCGGCTGACCGGGGAGTACGGGCTCCAGTCGGCGGGCGGGTCGAGGTACAGCGGCAGCAGCGGCAAGGTCAGCAGCACCTCGCCGCCGAACGTGTGCAACCAGTCGAACAGGCCCCCGAGGTCGCCGTAGGTGGCGATGCCCTGCGGCGTGCCACCCGCGGCCCGCAGCGCGTACAGCGGTAGGAACACACCCCACCGGCCGGTGGCCGTGGCCGGGGCGTGGCGGGGAGCGCTGACGACGGTGCCCACCTGTGCGTCGCCGTGGCACAGGCGGTGGTAGCCCAGCGGTAGCGGCCCCGGTGCGAACCGGTGGCCGTCGGGGTCGCACACGTGCAGGCCGTCGGCCAGTGCGGGCAGCTCGCCGTCCCATGCGACCACCACGGCGTCGGGCGGTGAGGGTTCGCACGGGCCCATGGCCGCGAGCACACCGGTGATGGCCGCCTCGCTGCAGTGGACGGTGTTGCCGTTCACGTCGCGGTAGGCCGGTGCGATGCCGCTGCGCTCGGCGAGCTCAGCGATGTCGGGTGAGATCACCTCAGTGGTGCTCCTGTTGCAGCGTCGAAGAAGTGGCAGCGGCCCGTGTTCACGCCCAGCGAGATGCGGTCGGCCAGGCGCACGCGCGCCAGCCCGTCGAGCTTGGCGACCACGACGGTGCTGGTGGCCTTCTCCGGCACCGTGTCGCCGGCGTGCTCGGCCAGATCGCGTGTGTCGTCGGTGTCCACCGGGGCCACCGGCAGCGCGAAGTGCACATGGGTTTCGGAGCCCGTGCTCTCCACCAGATCGATCATGATCTCCAGCCGCTGACCGGGGTCGGCCTGCTCGGCGGGGAAGGTGAAGAACTCGGGACGGATGCCCATCGTCACGTCGCGGCCGTTGGCGTCGGCCAGCTCGGGGTAGGCGGCCACTGCGGCGGGGGCGATGTCCAGCGTCTGGTCGCCGATGCGCACCGACACCTGGCCGCTCGCCACCGACACTCTGCCGGCCAGCAGGTTCATCGCCGGGCTGCCGATGAAGCCGGCCACGAACAGGTTGGCCGGGCGGTCGTACAGCTCGTACGGCGTGTCCACCTGTTGCAGCACACCGCGCCGCATCACCGCCACACGGTCGGCCATCGTCATCGCCTCCACCTGGTCGTGGGTGACGTACACGGTGGTGATGCCCATGTCGTGCTGCAGCTTGGCGATCTCGGCGCGCATCTGCACGCGCAGCTTCGCGTCCAGGTTCGACAGCGGCTCGTCCATCAGGAACACCTTCGGCTCGCGCACGATCGCGCGGCCCATGGCCACGCGCTGGCGCTGGCCACCGGACAGCATCTTCGGCCGCCGCTCCAGCAGGTCGACCAGGCCCAGCGTGGCTGCGGCCTTGCGCACCCGCGCGTTGATCTCCTGCTTGGGCATCTTGCGCAGCGTCAGCCCGAACCCGATGTTCTCGGCGACGGTGAGGTGCGGGTAGAGCGCGTAGCTCTGGAACACCATCGCGATGTCGCGCTCGCGGGGCTGGACTTCGTTCATCCGCTCGTTGTCGATGCGCAGCTCGCCTTCGGAGATGTCTTCCAGGCCGGCGACCATGCGCAAGGCGGTCGACTTGCCGCAGCCGGACGGGCCGACGAGCACGAGGAACTCGCCGTCGTCGATGCGCAGGCTGAGCTCGTTGACGGCCATGAAGCCGTTGTCGTAGATCTTGGAGACGTGGTCGAACTCGACGTCGGCCATCAGTTCCTGCCCCTCATGGGTCGAGCCGCCAGATGTGGACGGCTGGTCCGTCACCCGTCAGGGTGACCGAACCGTTGGTGGGTTCCAGTGCGCGATCACCGTGCAACGTAGCGGCCGGGGAGTGCAGCCCCAGTGCCTGGGCGTCGAGGGTGATCGGTTCGTGTGCTGCGCGGCTGACCTGCACCAGCACGGTCTCGTCGGCCGACTCGCGCAGCAGCGCCACGCAGTCGTCGCCGGTGTGCACCCAGCGCAGGCCACCGCGCTGCAGCGCGGAGCTGCCGCGGCGCACGCCGATCAGCGAGCGGTAGCCGGCCAGGGTGCGCTGGTCCCACTGGGTGGGGTTCCACGGCATCGGCGCGCGGCCGAGGTCGCTGTTGATGCCGGTGACCCCCACTTCGTCGCCGTAGTAGACGGTTGGCACGCCGGGGAACGCCATCAGCAGGCCAAGGCCCGCCATCTGGCGGCCGGGGTCGCCGGCCACCGAGCGCCAGCGGGCGGTGTCGTGACTGCCCAGCAGCGTCATGCTGGCGGTGTTGGAGCGCCACGGCAGAGCGGCCATGAAGTCGGTCATCGTGCCCGCCATGTCAGTGCCGCCGATCCGCGGGGGAGGCGACGGGAAGCCCATCAGGCCGATCCGCGGCTCGGGCTCGGACAGCCACGACCAGACGGGCCGGGCGAAGCCGGAGTAGTTCATCGTGCCGTGCCAGCCGTCGCCCACCAGGTCGCTGGACGCGTCGTAACAGTGCTCGGCCACCAGCCAGCCGTCGGGGCGTACGTCGGCCATCGTGGCCCGCATCGCGCGGGCCACCGCGTGGTTGGTGTCGATGTCGCGGTAGCGGCCGGTCATGTTGGCCACGTCGATGCGCCAGCCGTCGAGCTCGTAGGGCGGGCTCAGCCACTTGCCGGTGATCGAGCCGGGGCCCACCAGCATGCGCTCGGCCAGCGCGGCCGCGCGGTGGTCCAGTTTGGGCAGCGTCTTGACGCCGAACCAGCCGACGTAGTCGTCGGGGTCGTCGCCCTCGAAGAAGTAGAAGCCGGCCTCGGTGCTGCCGCGGTCGCGCTGGGCGGTGCGGAACCAGTCGTGGTGATTGCCGGTGTGGTTGGTGGTGAGGTCGCCGATGACGCGCACACCGGCGCGGTGGGCGGCGTCCATCAGTTGCACCATTGCCGCGTCGCCCCCCAGCATCGGGTCGACGTGGTCGAACGTGTTGGCGTTGTAGCGGTGTGCGCTCTCGGCGGTGAAGAACGGAGTGAGGTAGATCGCGTTCGCGCCCAGCCCGGTGATGTGGTCGAGGTGCTCGCGCAGGCCCACCAGGTCGCCGCCGAACAGCTGGCGGGTGGAGGTCGGCCAGTCCGGTGCGACGGGGTCGGCCCACTCGCTGCGCACGGCCCAGTCGGGCCAGTGGTGCGGCATGGCCGACGGTGCGAACCGGTCGGGGAACACCTGGTACACCACGGCTTCTTCCAGCCATGCGGGCGGCGGGTCGAAGGTCGTGAGCCAGAAGTCGTTGGCGTCGGTGGTGTCGCGATGAATGACGCCGGCTGCGTTCACCCAGCGGTAGGGGGCGGCGCCACCCTCCAGCAGGAAGCGGTAGCGGTTCACCGGGTTGGCGATCGTGAGGTCGGCGCGCCACCACGTCTCGCGCGCGTCGGCGCGGTCGACCACGGCCTGCGCCCAGCGCGGCTCGCCGTCGATGATGCTGCGCAGGAACACACGCTCGGCGTGCGCGGCGTGCGGCACGCGCACGAACACCGCCACGGTGGCGCCGATGGCCGGGGCGCGGTCGGCGACGTAGCGTTCTGAGCCGTCGTGGTGCGGGGCCAGCAACGACGTCCCATTCAGCGAGGTCGGCAGTAGTGAGTTGGCAGGAAGCGGCACGGCTAGCCCTTCACCGCGCCGGCGGTGAGGCCGGTGACCACGAAGCGCTGCAGGAACAGCCACAGGATGACGACGGGCAGGGCGACGATCAGCGAGCCGGCGGCGAACGGCCCCCAGCGACTGTCGAAGCCGGCGAGGATGAACCGCGACAGGCCGACGGCAGCGGTGCGCTGCTGGTCGTTCTGGCCGAGGATCACGTCGGCGATGATGAACTCGCTCTGGCTGGCCACGAACGACAGCAGGGCGATGACGGCCAGCACGGGCGCGGCCAGCGGCAGGATCACCTTGAAGAAGATCTGCGCGTGGGTGGCGCCGTCGACCTTCGCCGCCTCGTCGAGCTCGCGGGGGATGGAGTCGAAGAAGCCCTTCATCAGCCACGTGTTCACGCCCAGGGCGCCGCCCAGGTAGATGAGGATCAGGCCCCAGGTGGTGCCCAGGCCGAAGGCGGGGAACGACTTCGCCACCCGGTCCATGAACAGGAACAGGGCCGTCAGCGCCAGCAGGTTGGGGAACATCTGCACGAGCAGCAGGAACGTCATGCCGGGGCGGCGGCCCTTGAAGCGCAGGCGGCTGAAGGCGTAGGCGGCCAGAGCGCACAGGAAGACGGTGACGATCGAGGTGATCGCGCCCACCAGCATGCTGTTGCGCATCCAGGTGAGGAACGGCGGGTGGTTGTCGTCGGTCATCAATGCGCGGAAGTTGTCGAGCGACACCTCCTCGGGGACCATGCTCTGCGAGTTGAGGCCGGTGGTGGAGAACGCGGCCGACAGCACCCACAGAACGGGGAAGAGGGCGAACACGACCACGGCCAGGCCGACGAGATGCCGCCATCCGGTGTCGAGGAACCACCCCTTGGTGGTGCGCTTGGTGCCACTGACCCCGCGGAAGGCCGCCCGCTCGGGCGACACGGGCGGCACCGGCGACGCTTCGGCGACGGCACCGGCGACGGCCGGCTTGCCGACGACCTCGGGAACCAGTTCGTCGCTCATTTGATCTCCTCGAAGGCCTTGGTGTAGCGGAAACTGAAGGCACTGATGCTGGCCACGATGGCGAAGATGATCACGCTGATCGCAGAGGCGAAGCCGAGGTCTTGCCCACGGCCGCCGCTGAACGCCAGCTTGTACGTGTAGCTGATGAGGATGTCGGTGCGCCCGGCGACGGAGCCGGACACTGGCGGCCGGCCCTCGGTGAGCAGGTAGATGATGTTGAAGTTGTTGAAGTTGAACGCGAACGAGGCGATCAGCAACGGGGCGACGGTGATCAGCAGCAGCGGCAACGTCACCCTGCGGAAGGCGGTGAACCCGGTGGCGCCGTCGACGACGGCGGCCTCCTTCAGGTCGCCGGGAATGCTCTGCAGCGCACCCGTGCACACCAGGAACATGTAGGGGAAGCCCAACCACAGGTTCACCATCAGGATGGAGGCGTACGGCATCCACTGGCCGTCGAGCCAGGGCAGGTCGAAGCCGAACACGCGGTTGATGATGCCGAACTGCTGGTTCAACATGCCGCGCCAGACGAGCGCGGTCATGAAGCTGGGCAGCGCGTAGGGCACGATCATCACCAAGCGGTAGAACTTGCGCCCCTTCATACGTTCGTTGGAGAACACGATCGCCAGCAGCAGGCCGAGCCCGAACGTGAGCAGCACCGAGCCGGCCGCGAACACGAACGTCCAGACGAACACCCGCAGGAAGGGGCCGCGCACGTTCTCGCTGTTGATCCGCTCGTAGTTGGCAGTGCCGATGAACGCACGCCAACCCGGGTCGAGTCGGTCGCCGTCGGCCGACACGAACGCGCCGTCCTTCTCCGTGTAGGCCGTGCCGTCGACCGTGTCGACGACGGTGTTGGTGGCACTGTCGTACTTCAGCCGCTGCAGCTTGGCGAACGCCTCGGAGAAGCCGTCGTTCTGGATCTCGCCGCCCTCGGTGGGCACGCGGAAGGCGGCGATCTCGTCGGCCCTGTCCTGCGCGGCGCCGGCGTTCAACGCCACGTAGCCGGCGATGGTGGGTTTGGTCGTGGACTGGTCGACGTCTTCGGTTGCCACCGGGGCCAGGCCCTCGGCCGTGCCGAGGAACCAGTTGCCATCGGTGTCGGTGAGCAGGTAGGCCAGCGCGCCGGTGGGGGCGTCCTCGGCGACGATCTGCAGGTCGTAGCGCACAGCACCCTCGGCGGCGCCGATCGAGTTCTGCTCGATGCGCTCGATGGCCTGGCCCTTGGCGAGGATGTTGCCGGTGCCGTAGTTCGTGAACGACACGTACATCGTGTAGATCACCGGATAGAGCGCGAACACCAGCAGGAACAGGGTGCCGGGCAGCAGGTACTTGCCGGCGATGGCACGGGGCGACAGGTAGATGTAGTCGATCACCACCAGCGCGATCGCGGCGACTACCGCGTAGATCACGTTCTTGCCCTCACCGGCGCTGAGCATCACCTGGATGCCCAGCAGCACGAGGGCGTTCACCGCCATCAGCAGGACGAACTTCACCACCAGGCCCAACACGTTGGAGGGGTGCTGGTGGCGGGAGACGGGTCGGGCGCCTTGCGGCGCCCGACCCGATTCATGACCGGCGGGCCCACCCGTACGGGGGGTAGCCGTCGTGGATCCGCCGGCCATCACATCACCCGATTTCGCTCCGGATGGCCGCTGCGGCGTCGGTGAACGCTGTTGCGGGGTCGGTACCGGTGAAGATCAGCGAGTAGGCGTCGGTCCATGCGGTCCACACCTTCGACATCGCCGGGATGGCCGGCATCGGCTGGCCGGCGGTGGCGGCTGCGCCGAAGCCCAGCACGTCGGCGTCGGTGCTGACCTGCTCATACGCCGAGGTCATCGCCGGGGCACGGCCACCGACGTCGAACAGCGCCAGCTGCACGTCTTCGGTGTTCACGTAGTCCAGCAGGAAGGTCTTGGCCAGGTCTTGCTTCTCCGAGAAGGCCGAGATCATGAAGCCCTGCACACCCACGAACACGCGGGGGGTCGCGCCACCGGCGAGCGCCGGGATGGGCTCGACGACGTAGTTGACGCCCATCGCCTTGAAGCCACGGTCGGGGTCGTTGACGGCCCACGGACCGGTGATCGCGAACGGGGCCCGGCCGGAGCCGAAGCTGTCGATCATGATGTCGTAGGTGACGTCCTTGGAGATGAGGCCCTCTTCCGACCACTTGGCGAAGTTGGCGGCCGAGGCCAGACCCTCAGGAGTGTCGAGACCCAGCTGGGTCGGGTCGAAGGTGCCGTCGGCGTTCTGGGCGAACACGTTGGCGCCGGTCATCGAGTACAGCGGGAAGTTGTGGTACGGGTCGGCCGGACCCTGCTGCACGGCCAGCGGCACATCTGCCTTGCCGTCGGCAACCAGCTGCAGGGCAATGGTCTCGAGCTCTTCCCACGTGGCCGGGGCCTCGGGCACCAGATCGGTGTTACGGATGAGCGCGATGTTCTCCATCGCGTACGGCAGGCCGTAGGTCTTGCCCTCGTAGGTGAACGCCTGCACCGACACGTCGGCGTAGTCGCCGGCGGCAGTGCCGAGGTCCAGCGGGGCGACGGCGCCGTTGCTGACGAGCTCGCCGAGCCAGTCGTGCGCACCGACGATGATGTCAGGGCCCTGGCCGGCGGGGCCGGCGGTGACCAGGTTGTCGCGGATGCGATCCGACGGCACTTCGAGGACGCTGACGGTGATGCCCTCGGCCTCACCGAAGGCCTGGGCCACCGGCTCGAGCACGGGGATGCGGGTGGCATCGGCCCAGATCACCAGGTCGGCGTCGCCGCGCTCCGGCGGCACGTAGACGGTGGTGGTGGGGGCGACGGTGTCGCCCGGCACGGTGGTGTCGGGGGCCGCAGTGGTGTCGCTGCCCTCGCTGACGGTGGTGGTGGCGCCGGTGGTGCTGGTGGTCTCGTCGTCGCCGCACGAAGCGACGAGGAACGATGCGACCAGGGCGGCGGCGATGAACGGTTTGCGCACTCGCACGGTAACTCCCCCTCGGAGTCGTCGGAATATGGGTGCCGACGCTGACGAGGCCGTTCGGCACCCTTCGTTGTACCACCGTCGAGGGCGGTTGGAAAGACTTTGCTGCAAGTTCTTGCAAAGATTTTCAGGCGTACTAGGATCATCGACGTGACTCCCCGCCTGCGCGACATCGCCCGCCATGCGGGTGTCAGCGAAGCGACGGTCAGTCGCGTGGTCAACAACAAGCCGGGTGTCAACGAGACCACCCGTCGCAACGTGCTGGCGGCCATCGCCGAGTTCCGCTACGAGTCTGCCGGCCTGCGCCGCGCCGACCGTGCCGGGTTGGTGGGTCTGCTCATCCCCGAACTGGGCAACCCGATCTTCCCGGCCTTCGCGCAGGTGTTCACCGGTTTGCTCGCCGCCCAGCGGTTCACCACGGTGCTCTGCACCGCCACCGTCGATGGGGTGAGTGAAGAGGAATACGTCGACATGCTGCTGGACCATGGGCTCAGTGGGCTCATCGTCGTGTCGGGCAAGAACGCCGACACCACCGCCGACCACAGCCTGTACCGCGGGTTGGCGGGTCGCCGGCTGCCGATGGTGTTCCTCAACGGCTCGGTCACCGACGTCGATTCGCCGGTGGTCAGCACCGACGACGCCCACGCGGCCAACATCGCCGTACGCCACCTCGCGGGGCTGGGCCACGAAGCCATCGGCTGCGCTGTCGGTTCCAGCCGTTACGTGCCGGTGCAGCGCCGCCTGCAGGGCTACCACCAGGCGATGCACGAGCTGGGGCTGGTGCCGATGGTCTGCGAGTCGGAGTTCACGGTGGAGGGCGGCGAGGCCGCGTCGCACCAGCTGCTCGATCGCGGCGTCACGGCCATCATCACGGCCAGCGACCTGATGGCCCTCGGCGCCATTCGCGCAGCCGGTGAACGCGGCCTGCGCGTGCCTGCCGACGTCTCGGTGGTGGGCTACGACGACAACATGCTGCTGAACTTCACCGACCCGGCGCTGACGTCGGTGCGCCAGCCGTTGAGCGCGATGTGCACCGCTGCGGTCAGCGCCTTGATCGACCAGATCAACGGCGTGCAGCGCCCCACTCACGAGCTCGTGTTCCGCGGCGAGCTGATCGTGCGGGCCTCCACGGCCCTGCGCCGGGGCAGCTGGGTTCAGCCGTCGAACCAGATGCTGCGCACCACCGAGCCGATCTCGAAGTAGTACCAGCCGTCGCCCAGGTCGCGCAGCATGCGGATGCCGGGGGTGCGCTCGATGGCGTGGTCGGGGCTGTACACCAGGCCGGTGGCGTCGTCGTCGCCTTCGTCGCCCTCCAGGTACAGGCGTGTCTGGCCGTCGACGACCCGCTGGCGGGCGCTGTGCCAGCAGAAGCTGCCGGTGTTGGCCTTGGTGACCTCCTCGCCGCGGGTGACGGCGACGGTGAGCTTGGGCTGGCAGTAGGCCCAGCGCGCGCGGAACGGCCCGCCGACGGTGTAGAAGACGCCCACCGCGAGAGCAACGGTGAGCCACACCGGCCACCAGCGCACCGGGCGCCCGATGGCACGGCCGTGCTGGGCGAACGCCCAGCCCACCCAGCAACCGGCGGCCGTGATGGCAGCGGCCAGCTGGTTCCACATCTCGTCGGGGCCCGACGATTGCCATGCGTTGATCGCCATCACCAGCGGGAACAGGCAGAACAGGGCCACCATCAGCCGCGGCCGCTTCTCCAGCGGCTCGGAGTCGTCGGTGACGTCGATCTCGAACATGTCGATCAGGCGGTGGGCCAGCCGGGCGGTGGACGGGTCGAGCAGCATCAACGCGGTCACGCCCACCAGCACCAGCAGCGTGGGCACGACGGCCAGCTGCAGCGCGAACGCGGCCAGCGCGGCCACTGTGGCCCCGACGGCCAGCGCGAACGGCCACGAGCGAGCGACCGTGCCGTTCGTGTCGACCGTGCCGTTCGTGCCGTTCGTGTCGACGGTGTCGACGGTGTCGTTCGTGCTGGTGGAGGTGTTGGCGGTGCGCGGGGTTGCGTCGTCGGGCGGCCCGCTCGGCGAGTCGGTCGTCACGGTGTCGTCGGCCACGCGCCGAGCGTACAACCACGTCACGCGAACGCGGCGATGGCCTCCGCCAGCAGCTCGCGGTCCGGGCCCAGTGTGGCGACGTGGCCGCTGTTCGGTAGCAGCAAGCGCTGCACGAGGCCGCCGAGCGAAGCCGCGATCAGCTCCGCGCCGTCGGGGTCGACCACGTCGTCGTAGGCGCTGGTGACCAACAGCACGGGCACCTTCACTCCCGCCAGGCCGGTGGCCAGAACGCCGTCGGCCATCTCGATCAAGGCCGTGATGGGCAGGCGGGTGTAGCCCTCTTCGCCCTCGGCCAGCGGCGGGCCGTCGACCCAGTCGTGGCCGCGCGATTGGCGCCACTCGAGGCCGTCGACCGCATCAGGGTCGGGGGCCGGCGGGTTGATCGCCACCACCGCCCGACAGCCGTGCTGCAGCGACAGCGCGAACGCGAGCACGCCGCCCATCGACTGGCCCACCACCACGTCGGCCGGCCACTCGGCCGCGGCGGCCAGCCACTGTGCCCACCCGACACCGACGAGGTCGTCGGGCACACCGCCGTGGCCCGGCAGGGTGGGCGCGTGCACCGTGTGGCCGGCCGCGGTGAGCGCGTCGACCAGTGGTTGCATGGTGCGGGCGGTGCCGCCCAGGCCGTGCAGGCAGAGGATGCGGGCCATCGTCGCGGCCGGCTCAGGCCAAGGCTTGCAGCAGGTCGGCCAGCAGGTCGTCGGCGTCTTCCAGGCCTACCGAGATGCGCAGCAGGCCGGGAGTGACGCCCTGCTCGGCCGCCTCGGCGTCGGTGAGGCTGGCGTGGGTGGTGGTGCAGGGGTGGCACACCAGGGTTTCGGGGCCGCCCAGCGACGTGGCGACGCGCACCAGTTGCACGCTGGAGAGCAGGTGCTCGGCCGCGGCCCGGCCGCCGGCGAGGTCGATGGCCAGCACGGTGCCGAAGTGGTGCATCTGCCGCTTGGCCAGTTCGTGTTGCGGGTGGGTGCGCAGGCCCGGGTAGTGCACGGCGGCGACCGATGGGTGGGCCTGCAACTCGGCCGCCAGGCGCAGCGCGCTGGCCGACTGGTGGGCGGTGCGCACGGCCAGCGTGCGCATGCCGCGCAGCGCGTTCAGCGCATCGAACGGCGACGGCGTGGCGCCGTGCAGCACGTGGTAGCCCCAGATCTCGTTCAGCAGGTCGCGCTCGCCGCTGACGACGCCCAGCGTGGCGTCGTTGTGACCGGCGATGCCCTTGGTGGCCGAGTGCAGCGACCGGTGCACGCCGTGCGCCAATGGCTGCTGGCCGAGGGGAGTGGCGAACGTGGAGTCGACCATGGTGATCGGGCCGCGCAGGGCGCCGATCTCGTCGAGATCGACCAGTTCCAGCAGCGGGTTCGATGGTGTCTCGGCGATGGCCAGCATCGTGCGACCCGGCTGGATGGCTGCCGCGAACGCCCCCGGCTGGGTGCCGTCGACGAAGGTGACCTCGATGCCGAAGCGGGCGCACGGCCCCTGCAGGAACGCGAGCGTTGCCGAGTACAGCTGACGCTGGGCGACGATGTGGCTGCCCTGCCCGCACAGGGCGAGCACGACGGTGCTGATGGCGCCCATGCCGCTGGCGAAGGCGAGCGACGACTCGGCACCTTCCAGCGCGGCGACGGCCTCCTCGAACGAGGCGACCGTCGGGTTGGCGTAGCGGCCGTAGAACTCACCCGAGCGCACCCCGGTGGCGCGGCGGCGGGCGTCGTGCATGTCGGTGCTCTGCCACACGCTGCTGGCCCACAGTGCGGGGGCGAGCGATCGCCCGCTGTGCCCGCGGCCGGCGGTGATGGCGCGGGTGGCGGGCCGTTGCGTCGCGGGCTGCTGCGTCGCGGGCTGCTGCGTGGCGGGCTGGTCCGGCATCTCGCCAAGACTACGGCCTCGCTCTACGCTGCGTCCCATGACAATCGACTTGGGTGTGCTGTACCGCGGGGCTCGAGAGCGCATCACCACGCTGGTCGCGGCCGGCGACGTGCCCGATGCGCTGGTGGTGCCGGCCACGCCCGACTGGACCGTGCACGACGTGGTTGCCCACGTGGTGGGTGTCGCTGAAGATGCGGCCACCGGCAACATGGCCGGTGCCCCGGGCGACGCGTGGACCGCTGCTCAGGTGGCACGTGGTGCCGGAGGGACGATCTCCGAGCTGCTGGCCGGCTGGGCCCAGCACGGGCCCGCGCTGGAGGGTTTCCTCTCCGGCCCCGGTGGCGGTATGGCCGCTGCCGCGGCGATGGACGTGCACTGCCACGAAGCAGATCTGCGTCACGCGCTGGGGCTGCCATCGGCGCCGCCCGCGGAGTTCCTGGCGTGGGCCGGGCCGTCGATGCGCGATCGGTTCGAGGCGCAGGTGGCCGAGGCCGGCCTGCGACCGTTGGCGCTGGAGATCAGCGATCTGGAGTGGTTCCGCGGCCGCCTCGGGCGGCGCACGGAAGCCGAGGTGGCGGCCTACCCCTGGCCGGTGGCAGCCGAGCCCTACCTGGACCTGTTCTTCATCTTCGGTCGTGCAGCCACCTCGCTGGGCGAGACCGGGCAGTCGGGTGATGCGACGTGATCGGCCGCCTCGACGAGGTGGTGGTCGACTGCCACGACCCGATGCAGCTGGCCGAGTTCTGGCAGCGCGTACTGGGCGGGTACATCGTCCGTCAGAGCCACGAATGGGTGGCACTCGAGCCGCCGACCGGCCTCACCGTCTCGTTCCAACTGGTGCCGGAGGCGAAGGTGGTGAAGAACCGGGTGCACCTCGACGTGGACGTGGGCGACCTCACCGAGTCGATCGCCGCCGCAGAAGCCGCCGGCGCCCGACGCCTGGGCGAAGTGGTGTACGACGAGCTCGGTGGTTTCCAGGTGATGGCCGACCCGGAGGGCAACGAGTTCTGCCTGATCAGCGGGCCAACCGCGATCACTGCGTGAGCCCCCGCAGCGGTCCTGTCGCACGAACTGTTCATCGAACCTCGATCGCGGCCGTTTCGGTGGGATGGCTACTGTCGAGATCATGAGCCGCCCGATCCAACGCATCGCACTCTCCACCGGCGGCGGCGACGCCCCTGGCCTCAACGCGGTGATCCGTGCAGCCACCCTGGCCGCGATCAACCGCGGGTGGGACGTCGTCGGCATCCGCGACGGGTTCAACGGGCTGTTCCTGCCCGGCCAGTACCCCGACGGCAACGGCCTGGTCACTCTCACCCGCGAAGACGTGCGCGGGATCGTGCACCTCGGTGGCACGATCCTGGGCACCACCAACCGCGGCAACCCCATCGCCTACCCGGTGCTGCAGCCCGACGGCAGCTGGGCGGAGGTGGATCGCACGCCCGAACTGCTGGCGTTGTTCGAGCAGCATCGCATCGATGCCCTCATCACCATCGGTGGCGACGGCTCGCTGACGATCGGCAACCACTTGCATCAGGCCGGCCTGCGCGTCATCGGTGTGCCGAAGACGATCGACAACGACCTGATGCGCACCGAGGCCACGTTCGGCTTCGACACTGCGGTCGGCTTCGCGTCGGAGTGCATCGACCGCCTGTTCTCCACGGCCACATCGCACGGGAGGGTGATCGTGGTGGAGGTGATGGGGCGCTATGCCGGATGGATCGCGCTGAACGCCGGTGTCGCCTGCGGTGCGCACGCGATCCTCATCCCCGAGATCCCGTTCGAGCTGGCTCCGGTGGCCGACACCATCCGCGAGCGCGAACAGCGGGGCTCGAAGTTCTCGATCGTGGTGGTGGCCGAGGGGGCGATGCCCGTCGGCGGGACGGTGTCGGTGGTCGCCAAGGCGGTGGGCCAGGCCGAGCGCCTCGGTGGAATCGGCGAGAAGGTGGCCGCCGAGCTGGAATCGCTGACCGGCAAGGAGGCGCGCACCGTCGTGCTGGGCCACCTGCTGCGCGGCGGAAGCCCCACCTCGTTCGACCGCTTGCTGGGCCTGCGCTTCGGGGCCGCAGCGGTGCGTGCGCTGGACGAGGGGCAGGACGGCATCATGGTGGCTCTGAACGCCACCACCGTCGACTATGTGCCACTCGCCGAGGCCACCCAGCGCCAGAAGACGGTGCCGCTGGACTGCGACACGATGCTGACCGCCCGCGACATGGGCATCAGCTTCGGCGACGGCCTCAGCGCCTGACCGCCAGCCGCTCGTTGGGCAGCACGCGCGCCAGAGCGTTCTGCCCGCAGCGCAGCGCCGCCGTCAGGTAGGTCTGGCTGAGCAGCTCGCGCTGAGCGCGCGAGCGACCGGTGCACGCGTTGCTGGCCTGTACGGGGGCGAGCAGGTCGATCGCATCGTCGTAGTGACCGCGCTTGAACGCACGCAGAGCGAGCGCGGCCGGGAGGCCCACGTCGCGTGCTGCTGCCGCCTCCGGCGTGCTGCCCGCCGCAGCCTTGTGCATCGCGGTCAGCAGGTGGCGCGAGTGGTCGTCGCGGTCGGCGCTCACAAAGGCCATCATCGCGTGGAGGTCGTCGAACACGCTGCGGCCGTCGCCGATGTGCGGTTCCCATGCGGCCACCAGTTCCAGCCAGCGGTGGCCGACGTCGACGCCGCGCAGCTCCAGTCGCCACAGCAACGACGACGCATCGACCAGCCCGGCGACGGCGTTGCCTCGTTGACCACGCATGTGGTGGTCGTACAGCCGGAGCACCTCCGCCCACTCGTCGCGTTCCATGCGAAACCGCGCGAGGTGGCACCAGTGATGGTCGGCGTACGAGCTGTTCCGTGCCCAATCGTCGATGTGCCCCTGCAGCCAGCAGATCCCTTCGTCGGGTCGGTCGGTCATCTCGAGCACGTGGGTGACGGCGTGGACACCCCAGCCGTTGCGCGGTCTGGCAGCGACGGCGCGCCTGCCTGCCTCCTCGGCCGGGCCGAACTCGCCGGATTCCTGCAGGCCGAACGCGTGCATGGCCAGGTAGTGGGCCTCCAGCTCGCTGCCGTGGTCGATCGACGTCAGGTGCCGCGCCACGCGGTCGCGCATCTCGGTCGATCGCCCGAGCAGATGGTCGGTCTGGTGCGCGGCGAACATTGCAAGGGCATCGTCGGGACGGTCGAGCAGGATCTGCTCCCACCTGTCGCAGGCCTCGTGCATGCGACCGTCGACCAGCGCCCCCAGCGCGTCGAGGTGGGCGAGCTCCCGCTTGGTCACCTTGCCGCGCGTGCCCCTGGTACGGGTTGCCGTTGCGTGGGCAGCGGCTCGAGCCGTGAGCTCGGCCGCTGGCTCCCGGCTCGTCGCGGAGCGTGGGCCCGTGCCCCGCTCGGTGCCACCCCGGCGGGTTGCGGCGCTGCTGGCCACCCCGCGTCCGGCGGCCAGTGCCGCTCGAGCAGTTGGTAGCAGCGCGCGGTCGGCAGGCAGCGCATGGGCGACTCCTTTCAGCACGTGTGCCATCACCAACCTGGGGTCCTGAGCGATCGCCTCATCGGCGGCGGCGCCCGGGTCGTCGCGCAAGGTCAGCAGCTTGTCGAGCGCGTCGTCGTAGTGAGCGAGCGCGGCCCCGCCGCCCGCTGTCAGCGGAACTCCGAACTTGTCGCAGTGGCCCATCGGCTCCCCAAGTGGTCTCGTGGCTGAAGTGCCCGTGGCCCGGGATTATGCGCCCACCACCCCCGCCGACTCCATTGTGGTTTGCTCAATTCGTGAGCAGTCGACGTCCAGCGACCGCCCGCCCCCCGAACTCAAGTCCGCCCCGCGAACTTAAGTTCCCCACGCGAACTTGAGTTCCCCACGCGAACTTAAGTTCGCGGAGATGGGGGGGTCAGCGGGTGGCGCGCAGGAGGCGGCCGGGGGTGGCGCCGGTGAACTCGTCGTGGTCGATCGTCTGCACGCCGGCGACCCAGGTGCCCACGTAGCCGCGGGCTCTCTGTACCAGCCGGCGGCCGTTGGCGGGCAGGTCGTACGCCATGCGCGGCACATCGAAACCCAACCCGGCGTAGTCAATCAGGTTCAGGTCGGCGCGCATGCCGGGGGCCACCACGCCACGGTCGGCGATGCCGTACAGCGCAGCGGTCTGCGAGGTCTGCCGGTGCACGATGTACTCCAGCGGCAGCTTCTCGCCACGGGTGCGGTCGCGCGTCCAGTGCGTGAGCATGAACGTGGGCATGCCGCCGTCGCAGATGGCACCGCAGTGGGCGCCGCCGTCGGACAGGCCCATGCGGGTGTGCGGGTGGCGGGTGACCGCCTCGGTGAACGACAGGTCGCCGTAGCTGTAGTTGAAGAACGGCGCGTACAGCATCCCGTTGCCGCCGTCGGCGGTCAACTGGTCGAGCATCAGCTGCATCGCCGGCACGCCTCGCTGCGCAGCGACGGCGGCGACGCTCGTGGAAGCGGCCGGCTCGTAGTCGATGTCGGCGCCGTCTACCAGCCACATGCGGCCCAGGCCGTCGAGCACGGCGGCCTGGAAGAAGCCACCGTCGTCGGGGACGTCGTGGATGATGCGGCGGCGCCGCTCGGGCTCGGCCAGCGCGACCAGCCGCTCGGCCATCGGCAGGGCGGCGACCTCCTGGTACGCGGGGTGGAACAGCAGCGGGTGCACCGAGCCCTGCAGGCAGTACAGGATGCCGATGCTGCGGCCGGCCACCTGCGCGATGATCGGCAGTCCGTCGGCGTGGGCCTCGTCGAGCAGGCGCACCACGTCGCGCCACACCTCGGGCGCCTTGTCCGATTGGTTCAGGTTCACGCAGATCGGCTTGCCGGTGAGGGCGGCGACCTTCCGCATCCATGGCCACTCGTTGGCCGCCAGATGCGGGTGATCGGGGGCGAACCCGAACACGCCGTGGCCGACGCGGCGGATTGCATCGGCGATGCCCAGCAGCTCGCGCTCGTCGGCGGTGGTGCCGGGTACGACCTCGCCCGCCTTAGTTCTGTGAATCGGTGTGCGGCTGGTGGTGAACCCGAACGCCCCTGCGCGCAGTGCTTCCTCGACCAGGCTGGACATCGTGGCGATGTCGTCGTCGGTGGCCGGCTCGTTGGCCACACCTCGCTCGCCCATCACGTACACGCGCAGCGGGCAGTGGCCGATCTGCGAGGCCACATCCATCACGCGCGGCATGGAGCCGAGCACGTCGAGGTACTCGCCGTAGCTCTCCCAACCCCACTGCAGGCCGGCGGTGAGGGCGGTGCCGGGGATGTCTTCGACGCTCTCCATCATCTCGATGAGTGCGGTGTGATGGGCGGGCGCGGCTGGTGCGAACCCGACGCCGCAGTTGCCCATCATCACGGTGGTGACGCCGTGCCACCCGGAGGGGGTGACGAACGGATCCCAAGTGACCTGCGCGTCGTAGTGGGTGTGCACGTCGACCCAGCCGGGGGTCAGGAGCAGCCCGTCGGCGTCGATCGTCCGGGTGCCGCCGTTGATCGTGCCCGCCTGTTCGACCGCTGTGATCACGTCGCCGTCGACGGCGACGTCGGCCGACCTACCTGGCGAACCACTGCCGTCGACGAGGTGTGCGTTGCGGATGACGAGGTCGTGGCTCACGTGCGTGAGTCTGTCACGCACCAAGTGGGGCGATGTGACCGTGCAGCAGCCCGTTCGACGAGATCGCCGTGTCGCTCGTGAACGTGCGCACACCGTGCCGGTCGGTGAACGTGCCGCCTGCCTCCTCCACGATCACCATCACGGCGGCGAGGTCGTACGGCTGCAGGCCGACTGCATCGACAGCGAGATCGACAGCGCCTTCGGCGACGAGCATGTGCTGCCAGAAGTCGCCGAAGCCGCGTGCGCGATAGGCATGTTGTTGCAGTTGCACCAACTCGTTCGTCAGGCCGAGGTCGTCCCAGCCCG
Source organism: Actinomycetota bacterium (assembly GCA_030645675.1). Classification (GTDB taxonomy): domain Bacteria; phylum Actinomycetota; class Acidimicrobiia; order Acidimicrobiales; family Ilumatobacteraceae; genus UBA668. The sequence goes on from JAUSLQ010000023.1 coordinate 21,620, forward strand.
AGGCGAACGTGACGCACACCTGCGCCTCGCCGAGGCTGGCAACGCTGGAGACCTGGCAGCGCCGGCCGTCGGCGAACGCGCCCAGCCCCTTCGCTGCCCACCACGTGCGGCCCATGGCCGGAGCGCTGACGACGCCGACGACAGCTCCGTGCTCTGCATGAGTCAGTGCGACCAGCGACGCCCACACGGGAATGCCGCGCACGAAGTTGGAGGTGCCGTCGATGGGGTCGATGATCCAGCGCCACGGGCTGTCGGTGTCGCCCACCAGCCCGTGCTCCTCCCCGAACAGCCCATGGTGCGGTCGCTCCGCTACCACGTGCCGGCTGATGGCCAGCTCCGCCTCGCGGTCGGCCTCCGTCACCTCGGTGCGGTTCGCCTTCCAGTCGAGGTTGAACGAGCGGTTGACGTAGTGCGGCAGCGAGATGGCGGACGCCAGCTCCGCCAGTTGCAGCGCGAACTGCAGCTCCTTGGCGGGGTCGAAGTCGGGGCCGAGATCGGGAAGTGTCACGTCAGCAGGCTACGCGCCGCCACCGTGCGCCGGTGGGTGGCTCAGCTCCAGCGGATGCGCTGTTCGCGGTGCCAGCGGGCCAGCACCGTTGCGTCGCCGGTGGCCTGCACATCGTTGCCGCGGTTCCACAGGGCGAGGTACAGGCCGGCCGCTGTGCCGGTGAGCCGCATGCGAGCTTCGTCGGGTGCGGATGCAGTCTCTTGCCGGGGAGCGGCCACCGTCAGGTGCTGGCCCACCCGCACCTCCCACGCCGCGGGCACGTCGCTGGCCGCGACCACGAACGCGTACTCGTCGCCGTCGAACATCTTCGACTTCCCGCGGGTGAAGAACCCGCGCAGCAGCTCGTCGAGTCCGTCGGTGGCGAGCCCCGGATCGATCGCGCACTCATGCGTGGTGGGCACCCGGCCGAGACGTGCCGACAGTGCATCGACGCTGTGGATCGTGGTCTCGTGCGTCTGCCGGCGGGCCCAGAACAGCACCGGTGTCGTGACGTCGTTGAGGAACGTCATCGCCTGGAGATCGTCGGGAGCGCCGGCCAGCGCCGCCGTCAGCATGCCGAGCCCTTCGGCGTAGTACTCGGCGAGGTCGGTGCGGGCACGCAGCTCGGTCTGGCTGGGCACCGCGTCGGGGTCGCCGCCGGCGACGTGTGCCGCGGCCCAGCGGTGCACCATCGCCTGATGGGCGACGAGGTGGGCCACCGTCCATGTGGGGCAGGTGGGCACCGGCGCAGTGAACCCGGCGGCGAGGGCAGTGGCCAGGAGCCGGTCGCCCGCCTGGCGGATGGTGGCGAGGTAGCCGGTGCGGGCCAGGGCCGCAGGCACGGTGCTAGCCGATCAGTACGCGAGCCGAGGCGGCGATGCCGTCGGCGTCGAGCCCCATCTGAGCGTGGATGCGCTCGGCCGCGCCCTGCGGGACGAAGCGGGCAGGGATGCCCAGCACCTTCACCGGCACGGCGGGGGCCAGTGCGCCGATCTGGTCGGCCATCGACATCCCGATGCCGCCGTCGCGGATGCCGTCTTCCACCGTGATCACCAGCGAGTGGCGGGCGGCGTCGGCGATCATCGCCGGATCGAGCGGTGCGCACGAGCGAACGTCCCAGACCGTTGCGTCGATGCCTTCGCCGGCCAGCGCGTCGGCGGCTTTCTGCGCCTCGATCACCATCTTGCCGATGGCCAGGATGCACACCGAACCGCTGCCCGCACGTGCCCGGCGGGCCAGCAAGCCGGCACCGACCTCGTGCTCGCTCACGTGATGGGCGGCGCCGCGCGGCCAACGGATGACGACGGGGCCTTCGTCGGCGAGGGTGATGGCGTCGTGCAGCATCACCTGCAGGTCTTCCGCGCTGGACGGAGCCAGCACACGCATGCCGGGCACCTTCGCCATCAACGCCATGTCGTAGACACCGTGGTGGCTGGCACCGTCGGGGCCGGTGATGCCCGCCCGATCGAGGCAGAACACCACGGGCAGGCGGTGCAGCGCGACGTCGTACACCACTTGGTCCCACGCACGGTTCATGAACGTGGAGTAGATGGCGACCACGGGGCGAAGACCGCCCATCGCCATGCCGGCGGCGCCAGTGACGGCGTGCTGCTCGGCGATGCCGACGTCGAAGAAGCGATCGGGGAAGCGGGCCTGGAACGGCAGCAGGCCCGTGGGCCCGGGCATCGCGGCGGTGATGGCCACCACCCGCGCATCCAGCTCGGCTTCCTTGATGATGCCTTCGGCGAACGCCTGGGTGTAGCCGGTGACCACGGCAGGGGGCGGGCCCACCATCGGGTCGAACACGGGCGCGTCGTGCAGGTGCTTCTCGTCGTCGTCTTCCGCGGGTGAGTAGCCGCGACCCTTCTGGGTCAGCACGTGCACCACGATGGGGCCTTCGGCCGACAGCTCGATCGCGTTGCGGAAGGTGTGCTCGAGCGCCTCGATGTCGTGCCCGTCGACCGGGCCCACGTAGCGCACACCGAGCGCCTCGAAGAACGACGGCGGCTGCAGGAATTCGCGTACTGCGGCCTTGAACGCCTCGACACTCTTCTCCGCCTGGGGCCCCACGTAGGGCAGCTCGCGCAGGAACTGTTCGAGCTTGCGCTGGCGGCGCACGTACACCGGGTTGAGGCGGATGTTGGTGAGGCTGTGCGACAGCTTCTCGGTGATGCGCTCGGGCAGGCTGGGATGGTCGGTCGGCGCCTGCTCGCGCGGTGTCGGGCTGGCGGTGAGGTTGCTGATGGTTGGCGCGTAGCTGCGGCCGTTGTCGTTCAACACCACGATGACACGCTGGTTGCTGTGCCCGATGTTGTTCAGCGCCTCGTAGGCCATGCCGCCCGTGATACCCCCGTCGCCGATGACGCCGACGATGTGGCGGTACGGGTTGGCCCCCAGGTCGCGGCCGACGGCGAGGCCGTACGCGTAGCTGAGCACCGTGCTGGCGTGGCTGTTCTCGATGACGTCGTGATGGCTCTCTTCACGGTTCGGGTAGCCCGACAGGCCGCCGGCCTGACGCAGCGACTCGAACCCTGCCTGGCGACCGGTGACGATCTTGTGCACGTAGGCCTGATGGCCGGTGTCCCACAGCACGGCGTCGGTGGGCGAATCGAACACTCGGTGCAGGGCGAGGGTGAGCTCGACGACGCCGAGGTTGCTGCCCAGGTGGCCGGCGTTCTCCGCGACGGCGTGCACGATGAAGTCGCGAATCTCGCCCGCGAGATCCGCCAGCTCCGGGTAGCTCAGTTCGCGAAGGTCGGCTGGTTGCCGGATCTCGTGCAGCGCCATGGCGGAACAACGCTACCCCCGCGCCGGGTCGCCGACGACATCGGGGCAGGCTGAGGGCCACGGTCGGCGGAGTCGAGCCCTGCTCAGGTTCAAGTTGGCGGTGAGCCCACGCTGTGAGTGGTGTGAACGCCAACTCGGACCGAGGTGGCTCGGTGGTGACCGAAGTTGGCGGTGAGCCCACGCTGCGGGTGGTCTCAACGCCAACTTGGCTGGCGGTGGCCGGCGCCGCGGGCAACTGGGTGGGGGATCGCGTCGGCGTGGATATGGTCGACGGGGCTTCCCCCGAACGTCTCGACGACTTCAAGGGGTTGCCTCATGCCCGCATTCGACCAGCACGTCGCCCGGTGGTTCCACGATCACCACGGGATCGCCTCGTCGCCCGACCTCGCCGCATTGGGCCTCACCGAACGACAGCGAGAGCTGCTGATCGCGGCCGGCGTGCTCGTTCCCCTGTTCGAGGGCGTGTATCGGCTGGCCTCTTCACCACTCGACTTCGAGGCGCGCTGCACTGCCGTCTGCGCGGCGGATGCATCGCTCGTGCTCTCGTGCTACACGGGCGGCTCTCTGTTCGGCCTGCGTCAGTGCCGCCACGCGTTCATCCACGCCACGACGACTCGGTTGACGAAACCGGTCGGGCCACAGGTGAAGATCCACCGCACTCGTGAACTGCCCGACGCCCACGTTCTGCGCCGAGCCGATGGCATCCGGCTCACCATCCCGGAGCGGGTGTTCTTCGACATGGCCAAGCACGTCGACGACCTCGTTCTGCTGTCGATCGGCGAGCAGATCATGGCTGACGGTCTGGCGTCCATCGAGTCGCTGGCGGCGGTGGTCGCCCAGCTCGCTCGTCCCGGCCGCCCGGGAAGTGCCAGGGCGATGCGCGTGCTGGCGCGGCGGTCGATCGCCGGCAAGCCTGCCGATTCTCACGACGAGGTGGTGCTGTTGGACGCACTGCATCGAGCCGGTCTCACCGGGTTCGAGCGCCATCCCGCAGTGCGTTTGCTCGGCGGCACGGTCGTGCATCCCGACATGGGTGATCCGGCAGTCGGCTTCTACGTCGAGGTCGATCATCCCTCGTGGCACGACGGCGTGCGCGAGACCGACTACGACAAGAGCCGGGATCGTCAGGTGCGCCGTACCGGCGCTGCCGTCGAACGCGTGACGAGCTCGCAGATTCGAGGGCAGCTCTCCGCTGCCGTCGACGAGTTGCGCCAGCTCTACTTGGACCGCGTGGCCCAACTCGGCGGTGGGGCCACGCGGTGGGTGGTGTGAACGCCAACTTGTGCTCACAGGGTGCGCCCAGGTTTCGAGTTGGCGGTGGGGCCACGCCTTCGGTGGTGTGAACGCCGACTTGGGGTCACGCGGTCTGCCCAGGGTGCAAGTTGGCGGTGGGGCCACGTCCTCGGTGGTCTGAGCGCCAACTTGGCAGGGGTGGGCCTGGCCCCGGCCCGGAGTTGGCGGTGAGGCCACGTCCTCGGTGGTGTGAGCGCCGACTTGGGCTCGGGCGCGCCGGGCGGCCGCGCCCGGGCGTGGGTCAGCGGTGGAGCGCTTGGCGCAGGCGGCGGTACACGCTGCGGGGTGCGCGGCTCCAGCGCATCACGCGGGTGTTGTTGATCGCAGCCAACTCGGCGGTGCGGTGCTGGTCGATCGTGTTCACCAGCTCGCGGGCGCGGTCGGCGGCGAGCGTGGCGTGTTCCAGCTCGTCTTCCAGCCGGGCGATCGTCGACTGGGCGGCGGCGTGCTGTCGCTGCAGCACCAGGGCCTGCTCGCGCAGCCCGTCGATCTCGGTGTCGCGGGCGGCCAGCGCGGTGCGCACCGACAGCGCGTACTCCTCGGCGGTGTCGAACCGCCGCTGCACCTCCAGCAGCTGGCCGTGGCCGGCCGCCTCGGCAGCAGCGAGGGCGGCGAACATCGGGTCGCCAGGAGCCAGTACTGCCAGGGTGGCTGCATCGCCGTCGACTGTCAGCGCCTTCAGCGCGGCGGGTGCGGCGGGGTCGCCGGCCAGCGTTGCCCGCACGGCCTGCCAGCGCTGCGCGTGCAACTGGGGCCAAGCAGCCGTCGCGGCTGCGATGTGCCGGCCGAGCAACTCGCGTCGTTGCCACAGGTCGGCGAACATCGCTGCCGCAGCAGGTGTGGCCAGCGCGGCCGCCGGCAGCCGCCACCCGCTCAGCCCGGCGGGCGCGAGCGCGCCGTCCAGTTTCGCTGCCGTGTACCCGTCGGTGGAGACGGCCATGCACGGCACGCCTGCAGCCAGCGCGAGCACGATCGGGTGGCGGCGGGTGGAGACGATCGCCGACGCCCCCCGCACGACTCGGGCCGTCGTGCAGCTATCGACGGTGGGGGCGACGAGTGCGACACCCGGGTCGTCGACCAGCGCTGCCAGGCGGATCGCGAGTGTGAGGTCGTCGTTCGCCGCCGACGAGGTGAGGTGGCCCGACTCACGATCGCCGCTTCCGCCGTCACCGTCACCGTCACGGTCACAGTGATCGGCGCCGGCGCCCCCACCGGCACCGGCATCGGCAGGTGCCGGCCACGTGTTGGGCACCAGCACGACCGGCAGGCCACTCGTGCGGTGCAGGTCGGCGACCAGGCGCACCAGCTGGGCGAGCATGGCCTCGGTGTCGGGAAGGAAGTGATGAAGAACCAGGCCCAGGTACTGCTCCGGCAGCTCCGGCAGACGCTGGTCGGTGGTTCGAGCGAGTTGGACAGCGTCGTCGACGTGGAGCACGGCCCGGTCGGCGGCGGGCGACGCGTGCACAACCGCCAGCGAGGCCTCGTCGCACACGCCGACCAGCTGGGCACCCGCGAGCGCCTCGCCCAGCCGCTCGCGCTGGCGCGGGGTGAAGCGCGGCCCCAACGTCTGCCCCACCACGACAGCGGGAACGTCTGCCTCGGCGGCCAGGCTCAGCAGGGCCACGCGCTCGTACAGCAGATGCGGCCATGCGGCTGACATGTTGCCGCCGCCGGCCACCACCACACCATCGGCGGCTTCCACCGCCGCCCGCACGGCGACGGCGGCGGCATCGGTGGCCGTGCCGTCGAGCACTTGCTGCAGGCGCAGCTCGCGTTCGTCGTCGCCCGCCGCGCCTGGGGCAGTGTGAAAGCCGAGCTGCGCGATGGCCTGCACTCCGTGGCGTTCGGCCACGCGTGCGGGCTGCGCGGCAACGACCGTGATCTGCGCCGCGGGCAGTGCACCCAGCTCGCACAGGGCCACCTGGAAGACGGCCTCGTCGCCGACGTGGTACTCGTCGCCCCCCACGTCGCCGATCAGCAGGATCTTCATCAGCGGGAGCTCCTGGCGAGTGGGAGGTAGTCGAGCGGTTGCAGCAGCACGGGCGAGATCGCGGCAACGGTGCGTTCGATCGATTGCACTCGCAGCACGTGGGCCCGGCCCGCCTCGGCAATCCGAGCGTATACCCCGGATTGGTCGAACAGCACGCGCATCGCCTGCGCGGCGGCCTCCAGATCCGGTTGGGCCCACTGCGCGTCGGCCGGGTACGGCCAGTGGCCCTCGCCCACGGGCACGAGGTCGAACGGCACCAGCATCGCCGTCTCGTCGTCCATGAACGTCATGTTGCCCGAGTGGCCGGTGGCGATCACCGGCCGGCCGGCGGCCATCGCCGCCGCCAGGTGCAGCCCGAAGCCTTCGCAGCGGTGCAATGACACGAAGCAGTCGCTGAGCTCGATCAGCCCCTGGATCTCGTCGGCGGTCCAGTGGCCGTCGATCACGTGGATGTCGGGCCGGTCGGCCACCGCCCGCCGCAATCGATCGTAGTGGTCGAGGAACTGGTGGCCGTTGATCGACTTGATCACCAGGTGGGCGCCGTCGGTGGGCGAGAACGCCTGGCGGTACGCACGGACCGTGTCGAGCGGGTTCTTGCGGTGCATCAGCGAGTGGAAGTCGAACGAGAACACGAACGTGAACCCGTCGGGCAGGCCCAGCATCCGCCGGGTGTAGGGCGTGGGCCGCGCTGGGGCGGCGACCGGCAGCGGCACCAGTCGCACCGGCACCGGTGCCACCGCGGCCAGTACGTCGCGGGTGTACTCGCTGGTCACCCACACCTCGTCCAGCAGCTCGAAGCCGCGGTGGAACTCGTCGGGGAAGCGATCGACCTCCCAGAACCACATCCCGACGCGGCGGGCGTCGCCGCGCATCGGGCCGGTGTGCTCCAGGATGGCCGCGACCCGCGGCAGTTCGTCGGCGTTGATGCAGTAGATGCTGTCGCGGTAGCGCAGCGCCTCGCCCGGCTGCCGCACCACGTGGTGCTGATGGCGCGACCCGCCGGCGCGCACCGCCACCGGGTGGTTCGGCATGCCCACCAGATCGACCGCGCGGCCCAGGCGGCGGGCCGCGTCGCCCACCCCGTGCTCGCTGTGCAGGTAGCCCACCAGGTTCCAGCCGAACGGCTCGCGGTGCTGCAGTCGCCGTTCGGTGGCCGCCCGTGTGGAGGCGCCCAGCCCGATCTCCGCTCGCAGGCCGCGAGCGTACGGATCGTGGTCGAACCACTGGCGCAGTTGGAAGGCGCCGGCGCCGCCGAGGTCGGGGAAGGCCGCCTGCAGGTCGGTGCGCAGCAGGTACAGCTCGTGCTCCCACGCGCTGATCGGGGCGCCGGCAGGCCCGACGACCGGTTCCTCGAACCACTCGCGCAACTGCTGGACCGCGGTGGGCTCGAAGGGGTCGGGCGGAGGCGCATCGCCGTCGGCAGCCGAGCGCAACATGTGCCGGCGCAGGGCTGCACGCACGATCGGCACCAGCCGCTCGCCGCCGGCGGTGCTGTCCAGCCCGTACGGTTCGTGGCGGGTGCCGAACCCCGCCTCCAGCAGCAACCGGCCGTACTCGTCGGTGAGCGAGCGCAGCACGGGGTCGCTCTCGATGCGGGCGCGGGGTACCGACCCGCCGTGCTTCGACAACCGCCATGGTGCCTGCGGGTCGTAACCGCTGAAGTGGAAGAACACCACGGGCTGACCGCCGGCACGCACGGTGCCGTCGTCGTCGCGCGACAACGGGCGTTCGTGCAGGTTCCAGTAGGCGACGTTCAGGCCGGGGTTGCGCAGTACGACGGTGGGGAACAGCGCCGGCGCCCAATCGACCCAGCGCTGGTCGGTGAACAGCGCGTTCGGCAGGTCGACGACGCAGTCGGTGCGCAGCCGATCGTGCCACCAGTCCAGGAACGGCAGCGCGTCCGCCCCCACCCCGATGAAGCCGAGGTTGAACACGCCCGCATGGCGGATGACCATCTCGTCGGGGGTCAGGCCGTCGCGCGGCATCGGCTGCAAAACGTGCGGCGTGAGCGCGATCCCGCCCGAGGCCGCGGCAGCGAACACCTCGGTGAGCGGCTGCATCACCTGGATGTCGGGGTCGAGGTAGATCACCGCCGGTGGCACGTCGGTGTGCGCGGCGACCGCAGTGCGCAGCAGGTGGCGCACCGCTGCCGCCTTCACCGCCGTGGCGAACTCCATGACGGTGTAGATCGCAGCCATCGCGTGCCACTCGGCCGTGGGCAGCCCGAGGTCGGCGACGAGCACCACCTGGCCCACGCCGGTGGTGGCCCGGTCGGCCTCGATGCCGTCGATCACCACCGTCGAGAACGGAACCTCGGGGTGGTGAGAACGGAACGAAGCGGCAAGTACGCGTGCCTGAGGCAGGTAGTTGCGAGCGACGATGGTGACCGCATGCATGTGACCACCCACCGTAGCCGCGTGGACGCTCAGCCGACAGGCGGCATCCCGCACGACGCGCTGTGTGGTGATGCTCGACGAGCCGCCGCCACCGCCGGGCTGAGGCACCGGGGGCCCGTGCGAGCCTGTCGCCGACGCGTCTGGAACACTGGCGGGATGACCTCTGAAACTCCCGTCCGCGTCGATGGGCATGCCGGGCAGCAGGCCGTTGCCGCGCTGATGGCGTTCGGTACCGACACGATGTTCACGCTCAACGGCGGGCACATCTGGCCGCTGTACGACGCGGCGCGCGACCAGGGCATGCGCGTGATCGACACCCGCCACGAGCAGACCGCCACGTTCGCCGCGGAGGCCTACGCCAAGCTCACCCGCAAGCCCGGGTTCGCTGCGCTCACCGCCGGGCCGGGCATCACTAACGGCGTCTCGGCCACGACCAGTGCGTTCTTCAACGGCTCGCCGCTGGTGGTGCTGGGCGGGCGTGCGCCCGAGCTGCGGTGGGGCGCCGGCTCGCTGCAGGAGTTCGACCACGTGCCCGTCATGCAGTCGATCACCAAGAGCGCCGGCACGGTGAAGGACGCCGGCCAGGCCGGGGCGATGGTGCACGCCGCCGCCCGTCTCGCGATGACGCCCCACCGTGGGCCCACCTTCCTCGACTTCCCGCTCGACGTGTTCGGCCCGGCGGCCGGCGACATCCCCGCGGTCGACGAGTGCGTCGGCCTCGGCGTCGCCCCCGACGACGACGAGGTGGCCGCGCTCGCTGCCCTGATCGCGGGCGCCGAGCGGCCGGCCTTCATCGTCGGCAGCGACGTGTACTGGGACGGCGCCTGGGAAGCCCTGCGCGCCGCCGCCGAACACCTGCAGGTGCCCTGCTTCTTCAACGGCCTCGGCCGCGGCACGATGCCCGCCGACCACCCGCTGGCGTTCCTGCGCACCCGCGGCCTGCTGAAGGCCCGCGCCGACCTGGTGGTGGTGCTGGGCACCCCGCTCGACTTCCGCCTCGGCTTCGGCCGCTTCGGCAACGCGCAGGTGGCGCACGTGGTGGACAGCGACGAGCAGCGCGCCGCGCACGTCGACGTGCCGACGGTGGCGGGCGACAGCAACCTGGTGCTGCGGGCGCTGGCCGACGGCCCCGGCCCCTCCATCGACCGCTCGGGTTGGGTGGCCGAGCTGCGGGCCGCCGAAGAGGCGGGCCGCGCCGCCGACGCCGCGCTGCTGGGCAACACCAGCGCGCCCATCAAGCCCAGCCGCATCTACGGCGAGCTCGGACGCCGCATGGCCCGCGACGCAGTGGTGATCTGCGACGGCGGCGACTTCGCCAGCTATGCCGGCAAGTTCGTGGAGGTGTTCGAGCCCGGTTGCTGGCTCGACACCGGGCCCTACGGCTGCCTGGGCAACGGCCCCGGCTACGCACTGGCGGCACGGGCGGTGCGGCCCAGCAGCCAGATCGTGCTGCTGCTGGGCGACGGCGCGGCCGGGTTCAGCCTGATGGACGTGGACACGATGGTGCGCCACAACCTGCCGGTGGTGATGGTGGTCGGCAACAACGGCATCTGGGGGTTGGAGAAGCACCCGATGCAGATGATCTACGGCTGGGACATGGCGTGCGACCTGCAGCCGGGCCTGCACTACGACGACGTGGTGAAGGCACTCGGCGGCGCCGGGGAGACCGTCGCCGACCCGGCCCAGATCGGCCCCGCGCTGGACCGCGCGTTCGCCAGCGGCGTGCCGTACATGGTGAACGTGCTCACCGACCCGAATGACGTGTACCCGCGCACGAGCAACCTCGCGTGACGGCCTAGGTGCAGCTGCTGCCGGGCGCCGGTACGACGGTGCCCGTGGCCGGGTCGTAGTCGTACAGCGTGGACTCCACGCGCAGGTACGCCGAGACCATCGCCTGCTCGCTGGCCGGCGGGTCGCCCTCCAGCAGGGTGTAGTTCTCGACTGCATCCTCCAGGATGCGACGATCCTCGTGGCACATCAGGTTGTTGGCCTGGGGAATGGCCTTCGTGCCTTCCTCCACCGCCTTGTTCGGGCAGCCGGAGAGCGCGACCGCGGCCGTGGCGGCGAGGAGCACAGCGGCCACCCGGCGGGCGGTGCGGGCAGCGAACGCCGGGCGTGCGAGGCCGGAAGTGGTGCGGGCTGAGCGGGCTGTCATTGCGTCTTGTCCATGAATCGGTCGACCTCCACAAGAGCGCGGGTGACCTTTCCTGCGGCCACCAACCCTCTGGTATCGGACGCCGACACCATGAACGTGAGCCGTCGTCCCTCGATCTTTTCGAGGATCGCTTCAGCTGTCACCTTGCCGCCCACGGCCGTGGGTTGCAGGTGGTCGATCTGCACGCGCATGCCCACCGTGGTGCTGCCTGCCGGCAGCTGCCCGGCCAGCGCAGCACATGTGGCCTGCTCGCACAGGGCGACGATGCGTGGGGTCGCCAAGACGTGCACCGAACCCGAGCCCATGGCCACGGCCGTGTCGGCCTCGGTGACCACCATGCTCGCCGTGCCCTTCAGGCCGACAACCGCACTCATCGCTTGCAGGCTACGCCGCCGCCGCGGGCAGGGCGAACTTGCCGGAGGGAAGGACGGGGCGCGCGCTCATCGGTAGCCTGTCCCGCGTGATCGACCAGGACGTGTTGGAACGAGTACTGGCGACGGCCGTGCGCACGGGCGCCGACTTCGCCGAGGTGTATGCCGAGGACAAGCGATCCACCTCGGTCGGGCTCGACGACGGGCGCATCGAGCAGGTCACCAGTGGGCGCGACCGCGGCGCCGGCATCCGCGTGGTGAAGGGCGACACCACGGGGTTTGCCCACACTGCCGATCTCACCGAGGCCGGCCTGCGGGAAGCCGCCGAGGCCGCGGCCGCGGCCGCCAGCCAGGGCGGCGGAGTCGCCCGCACGGTGGCCCTGACGCGTGGCCCCGAGCGCGTGGTCAGCCCTGTGGCCCAGTACCCCGACGAGGTGCGCAAGGCCGACAAGGTGGCACTGCTGCTGCGCATGGACGACGCGGCGCGCAGCGCCGGCGGCTCGATCGTGCAGGTCAGCGCCGGCTACGGCGACAGCCACAAGCACATGCTGGTGGCCAACACCGACGGCGTGTTCGTCACCGACCGGCAGGTGCGCACGCTCATCCGCGTCACGGCCGTGGCCGACGGCGACACCGGCATGCAGACCGGTTCGCAGAGCGCCGGGCAGACGATGGGCTTCGAACTGTTCCAGCAGATCGACGTCGACGCACTGGCCCGCGATGCCGCCCGCATCGCGCTGACCAAGCTGAACGCCCGCCCGGCGCCCAGCGGTGCGCTGCCGGTGGTGATCAAGCAGGGCAGCGGCGGCGTGTTGTTCCACGAGGCGTGCGGCCACGGCCTGGAGGCCGACCTGGTGGCCAAGGGCGGCAGCGTGTACCGCGGCAAGCAGGGCGAGCTGGTGGCCAGCCCGCTCGTCACTCTGGTCGACGACGGCACGATGACCGGCGAGTGGGGCGCCATCGCCTACGACGACGAAGGCCACGCCGGGCAGTACAACGTGCTGATCCAGGACGGTGTGCTCACCGACTACATGTGGGACTACCTGCGGGCGCGCAACGAGGGCCACGGCTACAGCGGCAACGGCCGCCGGCAGAGCTACCAGCACCTGCCGATGGTGCGCATGACCAACACCTACGTGCTCAACGGCACGGAAGAACCCGACGACATCGTGCGGGCCACCGACTACGGCGTGTACGTGGCCAAGCTGGGCGGCGGCAGCGTGAACACGGCCAGCGGCGACTTCGTGTTCGGCATGACCGAGGCCTACCTGATCGAGAACGGCGAGATCACCGAGCCGCTGCGCGAGAGCAACCTCATCGGCAATGGCCCGGCGGTGCTGCGCGACATCGACCTGCTGGGCAACGACTTCGCGATGGGCAACCCGGGAACGTGCGGGAAAGACGGCCAGGGTGTGCCCGTGGGCGACGGCCAGCCGACCCTGCGGGTGAAGTCGATGACCATCGGCGGCACGGCCGCATGAACAGCAACATGAGGGGCGCGGCGGCATGAGCGGGTCGGAGCAACTGCAGGAGATCGCCGATCGCATCGTGGCGCAGGCGCGCCCGGGCGAGCAGGTGGAGGCGTTCGTGTCGCGCGACCACGAGACCGACATCCGCGTGTACGAAGGCCAGGTCGAGCACTTCTTCAGCGCGCAGAGCGAGGGCATCGGCATCCGTGTCATCCGCGACGGCCGCACCGGCTTCGCCTACGCAGGCACGCTCGACCAGGCCGCGATCGCGGAGGTGCTGGCCGAAGCGCGCGACAACGTGGAGTTCGGCACTCGCGACGAGTGGGCCGGCCTCGCCGAGCCCGACGGCGTGGAGGTGGTGGAGCAGCCGTTGTGGAACGAGGAGCTCGCCGCCTACGCCACCGACCACAAGATCCAGCTGGCGAAGGATCTCGAGCAGCTGACGCTGGGCATCGACCCGCGGGTGCGCGTGGACGACAGCAACTACTCCGACGTCGCCGTCGAGCTGGCGGTGGCCACCACCACCGGCATCCGCCGCAACGGCCGCGAGAACGGCTGCTACGTGTCGGTCAGCACATTGGCCGACGACGGCGACGAGACCCAGACCGGCTTCGGTTTCAGCGTCGGCCGCTCACCGCAGGAGTTCGACCTGGCCAAGGCGGCCCGCGAGGCCGCCGACCGCGCCACCCGGCTGCTGGGTGCCACCAAGCCGGCCTCGAAGCGGGTGACGGTGGTGCTCGATCCGTACGTGACGGCGATGTTCCTGGGCATCATCTCCAGCACGCTGAACGGTGAGGCCGTGGCTAAGGGCCGCAGCCTGTTCAAGGATCGCCTCGGCGACTCGGTGGCCAACCCGCTGGTGACGCTGGTCGACGACCCCACCAACCCGCTGGCCTACACCGCCACCGATCTCGACGGCGAGGGCCTCGCCGCCCGCCGCAACGTGCTGATCGACGGGGGAGTGCTGCAGGGCTTCGTGCACAACAGCTACAGCGCCCGCCGGGTGGGCACCCGCAGCACCGGCAACGCCGTGCGCGGCGGCTTCAAGGGCACCCCTGGTGTCGGCTGCCTGGCGCTGCAGCTGCAGCCGGGCACCCGCGATCAGGCCGCGCTGGTGGCCGATGTGGACGACGGCGTGCTCATCCAATCGGTGCAGGGCCTGCACAGCGGCGTGAACCCGATCAGCGGCGACTTCTCCGTCGGCGCCTCAGGCCTGGTCATCTCCGGCGGCACCGTGGGCGCACCGATCCGCGAGTTCACCATCGCCTCCACCCTGCAGCGCATGCTGCTCGACGTGGTGGAGATCGGCGGCGATGTCGACTGGCTGCCCATGCGCGCCGCCGGCGTCAGCCTGGTGATCCGCGACATCACCCTGTCGGGTGCGTGACGTTCGCGTGTTGATCACGCGATGAAGGCGATCGACCTCGTGGTGCAGGCGCCCGCCAGCCCGCTTGCATGGGCGCGAAACCCCCAGTCCTGTCCGTCGGGGTCGAAACCCCGACAGCACAGCGGGTTTTCGACCCCATGGGCGCGAAACCCCGACAGCGGGGAGGCTCAGCCGCGGTCTTGCCAGGTGCAGACGCAGGCTTCGTTGCCGTCGGCGTCGGACAGGATCCACCACGACCGCGCGTGCTCCGCGCTCACCAACCTGCCGCCGGCGGCGATGGTCGCGGCCACGCGTGACTCCGCTTCGTCGTGGGCGACGGTGACGTCGATGTGGAAGCGATCGCGCTGAGGGCGCGGTTCGTCCATCTGCTGGAACCAGAAGGCGGGGCCGATGCGCAGCGGGTCGAACAGGCTGCCGTTCGCCTCGCGGTAGCCGAGAACGGCGGCCCAGAACGGCCGGATGCGATCCGCGTCCATCGTGTCGATCGCGATCTCCAACGCCTGCGACGCGGTGGGCTCCGCCGTGGCACCGGCCGCCGCTGCCAGGGCGGAGATCTGGAGGCCGAGGGCGGCATCCAGCGTGGACAGGCCGCCCGTGGCGTGGGTGGAGAGCACCACGTGCACGCGGTCGGGGTAGCGGATGTCGATGTCGGGGTGGTGCTCGGCGGCATCGGCCGCGGCGGCGATGCCCTTCGCCAGCTCGGCTGCGGCCCCGAACGACCCGGTGCGGAAGTGCGCATGCACGGCACCGAGCAGGAACCGCCAGTCGTCGAGCCCTTCGAGCGCAGCGAACTCGGCGGCGGAAAGCGATGTGTACTGCATGGGAACCAGTACACCACCTTCCGGCCATCTCGCTGGCGCACGACGAGTGCGAGTGGTGTCAGACCCAACCCAGGTTCGGTCTGAACTGGCCGTCCCAAGTGGATGAGTTCGGTGTTCATCTACGAGTCGTTTACGGTGACCAGATGGGCCCGACGTCGCTACCAGGGTCGAATGTGAGGCGTGTCGGTTCGCTGCCGTCGGCGCCCATCACGTAGAGATCGCTGTCCCCGTCGCGCTCGGAACTGAACGCGATCATCGAACCGTCCGGCGACCAGGCGACGGTAAGGCCGTCGTGGGCCGGGTTCTTGGTCAAGTTGGTCGGGTTTGAGCCGTCTGAGTCGACCGTGTAGATCTCCGAGTTCCCGTTGCGATTCGAACTGTACGCGATCTTCTCACCGCTGGGCGACCACGCCGCTCCGAAGCCCCCACCATCCGAGACAATGAGCATTCTGTTCGAACCGTCCGCGTCCATCACCCACCATTCTGGGCTGCTGTCGACGACCGATCTGAAGAGGATCTGAGAGCCATCAGGCGACCATGCGGCGTTCCCCTCCGGTGACTCGGGCTGGTTGCTGAGGTTCATTGGGTCACTGCCATCGGCGTTCATCACGTAGATCTGCGCGAGTCCGTCCCGCTCCGAAGTGAACAGGATCATGGTTCCATCCGGCGACCAGTCCACCCCCAAGTTGCCGTCCACTCCGTTCGAATCGGGGGTCAGGTTCGTTAGCCCGGTGCCGTCGGCGTTGACCACATATACATCCCCGTCAACACCTAGCGCAATCCTCCCGCCATCCGGCGACCAATCGGGAATGCCTCCGTACGCACTGACGAGGACCTGACCGGACCCATCGGAGCCCATCACGTAAGTACCTCCACTCAGCGATGCGAAGGCGATCTTGTTCCTGTCGGGCGACCACCTCATCACTCCGCTGCCATTGGGGAAGTCCGTGAGCTGCGTCTCATGCCCACCATCGGCGTCGATCACGAAGATGTTGTACTTACCCTCACGATCCGACGTGAAAAGAATTCTTGACACGCCAGGAGGTGCAGCCGTGGTGGTAGAAGCGATGGTGCTGGTGGAATCCACTGCGGTGGTAGAGACCTGAGCCCCCGGTAGGGAACCGCACGACGACGTCACAATCAAAGTCGCGATTGTGAGTTGTAAACCAATCTTCCTCATAAGGTTCGTATTCCGATCGGATTGCCGTTTCTGTCGATCTCTCATGCGTCCAACTCCATCCCCTGTTGATGAATTGCGTCTCAGGGACAGGCGTAGTGAGCACCGTTGGGACCATCAATGCCGTACCCACCATCCCAGGTACCAGCGTCGATCTCGAACACATTGAAGCATGCCGAATCAACACTAAGACCCTGCTGACGATAGAAAATATTGGCCATTTCGGCGTCACTCTGCGCAAAGTGCTCCTCTTCAGCGTAGACCAGTGCAAACAAGATTCCACCCGCAGCCCACTGATATGCATGCCTGGATTCATGTCGCATTCGCTCATCCGACGTGTCCCCATCTCGGCTCGTGATGTACACCGACCCGATTGTTGTACCTCCGCGGCCGAAAAGAGAGATGTTCACTTCTGTAGGCGTACTGTCATTCATAAACACGAGAGTGATTGGCTTATCAACTCTACATATTGTCATACCAAATGCCCCAGGCCCACAGTCGCCGCCTGCACCGAGCGCTGCCAACACTGCTTGGTCGGAGATCTGCCTATTCATTATGTTTCGCCCGTCCGCACCAACCAAGGTCTCAATGATATGAGATGCGCAGATCATCGCTTCCGCCACCCCTATGCACGAACCGAGGGCCTCCATAAACCTTGCGGCAGCATCGACTATGTCGGCAGCCAGGTCACAGCCCGAACATGAGGTCGCTTCCCCATCGGGACTGTCAGAACGTTTGTGTAAACGGGCGTGGTAGTCATGTTAGTAGGTGCCGTTGAGGCGGTTGCCGTAGTGGATGGTCAGGGTGTTGAGGATCGTCTTCCAGCCGTTGATCTGGCCGGTGAGGTTCTCTCGGTTGTGCTTGCGTTCGGTGGCGACGAGGTAGAGGACCTTCAGCGCGGCTTGCTCGTTGGGGAAGTGCCCTCGATGTCTGACAGCGCGTCGGAACCGGGCGTTGAGGCTCTCGATCGCGTTGGTCGTGTAGACGATGCGGCGCAGCTCGGGTGGGAACTCGAGGAACGGGATGAACTCGTTCCAGGAGGTCTCCCACGAGTTGATCATCGCCGGATACTGCTCGCGCCAGCGGTCGGCGAACTCGGCGAACAACGCTTCGGCGGCCGGCAACGAGGGGGCGGTGTAGATCTCGCGCATCTCGCGGGTGATCGTCGACCAGTACTTCTTCGACACATAGCGGAGCGTGTTGCGCACGAGATGCACGACACAGACTCCTGTTGTCAACCTGTCGGGTCTGCGGGCGCGTCGAGTTGGCCGGCGCCTGTCGGCGGCCGGCGGATCTGACGATGGGTTGATCAGCTGTTGGGGCGGTGGCGTGCGGTGTCGTAGGTGGTGCCGTCTTGCCAGCAGCGCCACAGGACGCGCAGCCAGGACGCGGAGACTGCTCGGAGGGCGCCGTGGTAGGTGGCGCCGCGTTCCATCGCCGCGAGGTAACGGGTCCGTGAGATCGGATCGATCCGCTTCAGGACGTGCGCCCAGGTCGTGGTCGTGGAGCGCAGCCGCCGGTTGCAGGCCCAGCGGATGTGGACCCGTTGCACCTTGCCCGATGCGAGCGTGACCGGGGCGGCGCCGGCCTCGGCGAGCAGCACTTGCGCTGTCGGGTAGCGATCTCGGTCCTCGCCGATCTCAGCAAGGAGCTCGGCGGCGATCACCCGACCGGTGGCTGGAAAGCTGAGGAAGATCTCATGGTCGGGATGTTGGGTGAGGAGCCCGTCGATGCGACGGTTGTAGGCGCGCAGCTGGGTGTTGAACATCTCGAGCTGATCGGCGAGATGCAACGCGGCGTAGCGATGACCGGCGACGCTGCCGTCCGAGGCGGACAACAGGTTGGTGCGAACCCGTTCGACGAGCACCGCCGCCGGCACGCGCCCGGTGTAGCCGATCCGGCTGCAGAACCGTGCCATCCGAGCCTCCCCGACGTGCGAGGCAGCGTTCGGGGTCGGGTAGTCCCGCAGGAACGCCAGCGTGGCGTCACGATCGACCGACGAGAACAGCCCGACGACCGCAGGGTGATACGCCAGCAGCGTTTCGCGGAGCTGGGACTCAACCATGATCTGCGACTCGACAGCTTGACGGCGGTGACGCACGACCTGGCGCAGCTCGGCATGCAGATCCGACGACGGGCGCAACGCCCGCCAGCGATGCCCGTCGGTGCGCAACGTTTCTGCGAGCACGAACGCGTCGAATCGGTCGTTCTTGCGGGCTGCTGCCTGGTGACGCTCTCGGGCACGCGCCGAGACGCGTGGGCTCACGGGGAACACGGCGATCTGCGCGGCGTGGAGCCGGTCGACGATGATGCCGTCCGAGCGTTCGATCGCGACGCCGATCAGGCCGGGGAGTTCGACCAGCCGGCCAACCAGCGCGTCGAGGCCGTCGACGGTGTGAGCGTGGCGCTTGTTGAACAGCTCGACACCTGTGTCGTCGACGGCGGCGACTTGGTGATGGGTGGCACCCCAATCGATGCCAGCGAACGTGGGCATGGCCTCCTCCTTCGAGGCTTGCTCACCCGCGTCGACAGGCCACCACCGTCACTCGTTATGGCGCTCATGGCGCGACTCCTGCTCGCAGTTCGAAGCCCGTCATCGGCGGGAGGGACAGGTCTGCGTCGGGACCTCGAAGGTCGGTCTGCACTGGCCCTCTCCCGCCGATGCGGATGACACCCGAAACCATTCCGGGCAGGCCCATAGTGAACTAACGAAGTCTGCACGGTCGCCTGTGGCCAGGTCGCCCGGATCGACTCGGGCAGCCCCTTGAGGCCGTCACAGCACACGATCAACGCGTCGGCCAAGCCGCGGTTGCGGAGCTCGGTGAGCATCGTCGCCCACTGCTTCGCACCTTCCCCGCCAGAGGGTCCGACCCACAGGCCGAGCACATCACGTTCGCCGTCCATGTTGACCCCGATGACCACGTAGACCGGCCTGTTCGCGACCTGGCTGCCGCGGATCTTGACCACGATGCAATCGATCAACAGCACCGCATACACGGGGTCGAGTGGCCGATGCTGCCAGGCCTGCAGGTCCTCGACGATCGCGTCGGTGATCTTCGAGATCGTCTCCCGACTGATCTCGGTGTCATAGATCTCGGCGAGGTGCTGCTGGATGTCACCGGTGGTCATCCCCTTCGCGTACAGCGAGATGATGTTCCCGGTCAGCCCGTCGAGCCGGCGGACATGCTTGGGCACCGTCGCCGGTTGGAAGGTCCCCAACCGGTCACGGGGCATCTGCACCTCGACCTGACCGATCTCGGTCGTGATCGTCTTCGGGTACGAGCCGTTGCGGTTGTTGCCCGACCCGCGACCATCGACCGCGTAGGGTTCATAACCGAGATGCTCCGCCAGCTCGACGTTCAACCCGGTCTGCAACACCTGACGCACCATCCGGTCAACAACCCGTTGTCGCCGGTCAACTCGACACCCTCGCTGCGGGCGCGAGCAACGAGTTGCTCAGCCCACTCACGCATCTCGGGCGACCCGGCCATCACCGGCACGCCACGCGAAGCAGGCACCAGCCCGCCCCCCTCATCAGTCCTTCTCGAAGCCATGGAAGTGATCCTTTCCGCCCCGGCCCTTCCAGCCGCGGACGCTCAGACCACGCCACTCACACAAAATTCCTGACAGACCCTCCCCCGCAACGGACGCACCAACCGCGAATTCTGCGACTCATCCTCGCGACCGAACGTGTACTGGGTTTGACACTCTGATCTGGCCCCGGTTCGGCTGGTTGTGATGCGGGCGGATTCTGGGGGTCGTGGCTACACCTGACTGATTTGGGGTGTGGCGATGTCGTCGAGGAACTGGAAGCCTGGACCGATGCCGTTGACGGCGAAGCGTGACTTGTACGTTCAGCTGATGAGCCAAGGATTGCGCAACAGCGAAGCCTGCAGACAGGTCGGCGTGAACCGGAAGACGGGGCAGCGATGGCGGCTCGGCCGCGTGGTGAAGGACCCCAAGCGCGGCGAGTACTCCTACGACCCGATCGTGCCGGCGGCGGCCGAGATGTCGAAGCGCTACCTGTCGGACCAGGAACGGCTCGTGATCGCTGACGGCGTTCGCGCTGGCCGTTCGAGACGCTCGATCGCGGCCGAGCTCGGTCGCAGTGTGTCGACGGTGTGCCGTGAGGTTGTTCGCAACGCTGAGCCGTCTGGTGAGTATCGACCGCACGCCGCGCAGCAACGGATGCTTGCTCGCCGGCCACGCCCGAAGGACCATCGGGTCGCGCTGAACGTCGAGCTTCGGGGCATGGTTCAAGAACGGCTCGACAAGCGTTGGAGCCCGGAGCAGATCTCGAAGAGCTTGCGCGTTGAGTGCCCCGACCGCCCCGACCTGCAGCTGGCGCCGGAGTCGATCTACCAGGCTCTCTACGCCGTCTCCAGCGTGTTGACGAGCAGCCCGAAGGTGGTGCTCAGGACGGGACGATTGAATCGCCGGCGGCGTCGGAGCGGGAAACGGAGCAGCCGTTTCATCGTTCCGATGACACCGATCAAAGACCGACCACGAGAGGTCGAAGACCGCGTTGAGGTCGGCCATTGGGAGGGCGACCTCATCACCGGCACGCTCAACCAGTCCGCCATCGGCACACTCGTCGAGCGGTCAACCAGGTTCACGATCCTGGTGCATTTCGTGGGCACCCACGACGCCGAACAGCTGCGCGATTCCATGACCACGATCTTCAAGCGGCTTCCTCCCGGCCTGCGCCGATCGCTCACTTGGGACCAGGGAATCGAGATGGCACGACACCACGAGTTCAGCGCCGCGACGTCGATGCCGGTGTACTTCTGCGAACCACGCTCGCCGTGGCAGCGCGGCACGAACGAGAACACGAACGGCCTCCTGCGGCAGTACTTTCCAAAGGGCACCGACCTGTCCGTCCACACGCCCGAGGACCTTCAGCGTGTCGCTGACGAACTCAACGGACGACCCCGCAAGGCTCTCGGTTGGAGGTCGCCAGCCGCAGTGTTTGCTAGCCTCAATTTCTCCGCCGTGTAGCTACGATCGCTGGAACCCGCCCCGTCGAACTCACCCCTCCCGAGGCCACCCTACGTGGCCACCAACTCAACACGAGCAGGCACCCTCAGTCATACAAGCCAGTAACGCGCGGCACCACGCTGTTGGGACTTGTTCTCGAGACTGCCAACGTAGGCGATCTCCATGACGACGATCTCGGAAACGAGGAAGGTGAGGGTCACGACGAGGTGCTCGGTTCCAGGGGAACCGTCAGCCGAACCATCCAGCCGCAACAAGAAGCAGTGTCGCACCGCCGCAGGAATGTCCGCACGGCGAGAGCGGGCGAGCGTGAATGAAGACGGTCTACATCCGATAGCGCTCTTCATCGACTCCCAATCATGAGTTGATCAACTCGAATCGATCGATGGCTACCTCGTCGTAGCCGTGGGCCCTGTGGCCCCCAATAACTACTCGCCAGTCGCCTCGCGGCATGAGCGATTAGCATAGATGTCTGGAAACATCTCGGACACGGTCATGCTTGGCAGGCTCCAGCAGTTCCAACCTTCAGCTAGCCAGGTCGGCTCTGTCACCCATGAGCCATTCTCGTTTCTCAAGGTCCACACCGATCCGCTAGTGGTTTTGACTCGATGTAGGACGGAAGGGTTCTTCACAAGGAAAGTGATGTCTTCGTTCTCACCGACACCACTTCCGCGCAACACACGGTCGACGCGGAGTGTCACCCTACCATCGGTAGCAACTGAGTCATCGCGATCGCCCACCAGCTCGACGACAAGATCGGCTTTGTTGACGAGTCGCCGAGTCTCCTCGGCGACTGCCCCAGGAAACGCCTCATACACGTCGGCGGCGTAACCATCGTTCAGCACCCACGGGTACGGAGGCAGCACCATACCTGGCAACGCCCCGTCGCCCGGCGAGACTCCTACCGGAAGGCCGTCCGGACCGAACATCCAGACACCTAGTTCAGAGGTCTGCACTTGCGACCACGGAAAGCGATACAGGCCTTCGTCATCGAGGTCCAGGGTTCCCTGCAAGAACATCACTGGGCGAAGGGCGATCTCGCCGTCCACGCCGCTCTCAACCGCCTCCCCTGCGACAACTACGTCGGCGGTAGTGAGCTTCAAGACGTAGTAACCGTGGGGATTGGGCATCTGAGATTCGTGGGTACACGCTGCGAGTCCGAGGGCGAGTATTGCTGCACATGCCCGCAATCGACGCCTAGACATTACGCGACTATTACGTGGTCGAAGTTCGCCGAGAACACCGAAATCGGCATAGACCAGGCGCCCCGATCGGAGTAGTTAACCCGACTGTCATTCTTGACAGTACCGACCGCTCCCTCTCCTGGTATTCCCCATGGGTTGGTTACGACGACCATCCAATCTCCGTTCTCGTCTGCGTACACACCATTAACAACCCACACATGGGATCCGCCCAGCCCGAATTGCCCATCACTGCGCGCCACTATCCCTCTCGTCGGGTTGTTCCGGATCAAATTGACGAGGTCACCGTCTGACGGATCCCACCAAAACGCTGGATTGAGTGCGGTCGAGTCGAAAGGCAATCCCATGTACTCAAAGGCAAACTCTGCAGAACCGCCACTAATCAGATCGTAGTCTCCGCCTCGCAACTGAGCGACCGCCTTCTCCATCACCAGCGGCCAGAGACAACCATTTGCCTTCGCGTAGAGCTCCTGGCCATTTGAGTCCACGTAGAAGTCTGCATCGACAGTGACATCGCCCATGATGCCGGCACCACTGAAGTGGACTGTGAAGGTTCCGTTTCCGTTGTCAGTGATCATGTTCTTTATCCAATCCGGGCTGGTCAAAGCAATACTTCCGAGTGCAGCCATGAACCAACAATCGCCGACCTGGCCCTGCTGTACGTCGCTAAGCCGTGGCCCGTTCGGCCCGAAGAGCGGCAGCGAACTGAGGTCCTCCGTGGTGCTTCCGTTGTGCGCATCTACTGGGTCCGGGTCTTCGAGGTTGACCTTGCCAGTCGCCTTTGGGGCACCTGCCGGTCCATAGCATGCGCCGTCGACGCACCCACCCGCGCCGATCGCAGCCAAGCCGCTTGGGTCACTCAAAGTCGTCGGATTGCCGCTTGAGTAAAGGTACGGCTGGCCGGTCCGGCCCACCAGAGGATCTACCGTTACAAACACCCCAACCGCTGGGTCGTAGTAGCGGTTGTTGAGGTAGGTGAGGCCGGTGGTGTCTTCGGGTTGGCCGAGGTAGCCGTGGTCGGTGTTGGTGAAGGTGACGGTGTTGCGATCGTCGCCGTAGGGGGTGTAGCGCTTCCGCGCCGGTGCTGCAGGGGCACTGTTCTTAGGGGCTTGACAGGTGTTCGAGTTCTGCATGCTGCCACACCACCAGGTGATGCTGGCGGTGCCCCCGCCGACGCTGGTCGCGATCGCGACTTGGGTGGTGCCGATGGTGATGTAGGTACTGATCGTGCGGGTGGCACCGGTGGCGGCGACTTCCATACCGGGAAGGTACAGGGTGCGGGTGACGCCTGCTTGGCGGATCAGCCGCTGGTTCGATGTCGAGTAGACGTAGCTCTCGGTGGCACCGTACGTCTTGAGGCGCTGTTGGGTGTCGTAGACGAGGGTGGTGCCGTTGCGGGTGGCCATCGCCCCGATCGCGTTGTAGGTGTAGGAGCCGGCGACACCGCCGGTGGTCGAGCTGACCGCGTGGGTGTGGCCGGGGGCGTTGTAATTGTAGGTGGTGGTCGACGCGGTCATCTTGTTGACTCGTGACGTCATGCGGTTGATGTCGTCGAAGGTCCACACCTGGTCATACGGGTCGCGGCTACCAGTGGCGACCGTCGCCGAGGTGGTGTTGGTCGCGCAGGCGGCACCGAGGGCGGCGCTGTGGGCGCGGATCAGCCGGTTCCATTGGTCGTAGAGGAAGCACTCCTTGACGTCCGATGGTGTCCAGCCGGGTTCCTTGCCGTTGTCGACGATCTGGGTGACGTTCCCGATGGCGTCGCGGGTGTAGGCGTCGTTCTGGAACCAGCTGGTCGACCCGTTGAGCAACCACCCGGCCTTGAACGTCGACAACGCCCCGGTGGAGGTGTCGTACCCGTATTCGCGTTGCATCGCGGAGACGTTGCTGGCAGTGGTGTCGGACAGGGTTCGTGAGGTGACCCTGCCGTATTGGTCGAGACCGGTGCCGGTAACGTAGTAGCCGGGGTTGGTGCCGACCGGTTGGGTGACACCGGCCCACGCCTTGTCCGGTTGGGCGAACCCGTCGTAGTGGGTGGTGGTCTGATCCCACGCCGGAAGATCGTTCGGATTCGCCGGGTTGACCGGGGTCTTCGGCCGCGACACCGTGATCGGTTGCCCGGCTTCGTTGTAGCTGGTGGTGAACTTCCAATCACCGGCCAACAGATCTGTGCCGTAGGTTCCCGGGACGTTGACCTTCGTGCCCAACGGCAGGTAACGGGGTGAGTATTGCTGCACCGTCGAGGTGTACTGCACCCCGGCCTGCCATGACGTTTCGGTCGCGACCAGGCCTTTGCCGCCGGTGACGGTGTCGTAGGTCCACGAGGCCAACTTGTCCGTTCCCGCGGCCGCAGCGAAGCTGCCCGCGCCGCCGGACCAGCGGCCGATCGGTCGACCCAAGATGTCGTACTCGGTGTGGACCACATTGCCGGCCGCGTCAGCGGTCTGTGTGATGTTGCCGTTGGCGTCATACACGAGGCTCGAGTACCCGGCGTTGGGGTCGATCGAGACGATCGTGCGCCCGGCCAGATCGGTAAGCGTCACCGTGGTGATGATCGCATCATCGTAGGCAACCGTCGTCAACCAGCCAGCCATGTCATACCCGCCGGCCACGTTGGCGGTGTCCGAGTACCCGAACCCGAACGTGGTCACCGAACTCCCATCCGGGCTGGTGCCACCGGAGCCTTGCGCGTTCGCGGGTGTGCTGCCGTTGTAGGTTTCGATCCGGCTGACACGCCCGAGCCCGTCGACAGTGGTCTTCTGCCACGACCCGATCTGCGGTTTGGTGATCGTTGATGTGCCCAAATACTCGGTGGCCGTGGTGACCAACGTGTTGATACCCCACTTGCGGGTGCTCGAGGTCGCCCTGTTGGCGGTATCGAACACCGCGTTATCGGTCCGCAACGTGACCCCGGTAGGCAGGTTCGGCCAGGTCGTGAACCCATTCGCCTGGTTCACGGACGGCGAGCTGCGGTCACCAGGAGCTGCATCGGCGATCGCGAACGCTTCGATCCCGGTGACCGTGTTCCCCCGCTCATCGACCAACGCACCGGATGCGATGATCTGCCCGGCGGTCGGTGACCACGCCTGGGTTTCACGAGTACGACCGAACCCGTCGATGTAGGCGGCGGTCTCCACCCGCACGTCATTGGCCAGGGTGGTGCCGTCCTGCAACACCGAGCTGATCACGATTGTCGGGGTCTTGTGCTCGCGGGTGCCGTCATAGGCGCCGATGTCGTAGGTGAACATCGCTGCCGGGACCTCATCGCTGTCCAGCGGGTTCGTGATCAGCTTGCCGCACGGGGCCACCCGATCGGTCCCATTCAACCGCGGCTGGAACGCAGCCGTCACCCGCGACAGCGAGTCGTAACAGAAGTTCGACTGCCGCAGGTTCTGATCACGGGTCCAGTTCGGTTGCCCATCCCCAGGGCGCAAGCTGGTGGTCACCGACCCCAGACTCAACGGATAGGTCGCCGACGCCGGATACCCGTACGTCGCGTCGAACCCGAAGACCACCGACGCGGTCGGTGTCGCTTTGGCGCTCTCGACGGCGTCGTAGGTGGCGGTCACCCGCCCGGCGGTGTCGTATGTGGTGCGCGTGTACAGCCACCGGTTCAACAGATCCGTGGCACCATCGGCGTTCTTGGTCCGGGTCATCGCTGTCGTCACCAACGGCTTGAACCCCGCACCCAGGGTCTGGGCCATGGCGTCCAACGCCAGTGCGGTGGGTCCGCTGCCGGAGGAGTAGCTGTTCGAGTTGTAGAACTGCTTCGACACCCCGATCGGTTGGGTGCCACCACACCCCGAGGACACATACGACGGTTCATGGGTCGGCTGGGTACCGAGACTGTTCCACGACGCCTGCTGGGCGACCAGGTTCATCCACCCCGGTGATGTCGTCGTCGGTGTGCTGGCGGCGGCGATGTACCACGTGCGGGTACACGACTCGTCACCAGCCCAGTCGGTGAACCCGGTGTTGTTCACCGCGATCATCCGCCCCAGCGTGTCGATCGAGGTGTCGGTGCGCTGGTACCGCCATGTCGGTGAGGCCAGGGTGCCGTCGCGGGAGATCGAGTTGGCCAAGGTCATTCGCCACTTGCGGGTCTGGCGTTGCGGGAGACCCGTCTTGGGGGCCACGCCGTCGGTGGACACCTGTGTCCATGTCGAGTAGTTGCGGGAGCCGGACAGGAAGTTCGTGGTGTCGCCGTCCATCTGGTACGACTCGAACAACTGGCCCTGCAGCCAGTCCTGGTCGTAGATCGTGTTCGTGAACCCCTCCCCCGTGGGTGGCACCCAGGCGCTGGCGCCGAGGGTGCCGCGGGTCATCGTCACGGTCTTGGTCCCCGACGCTGCTTTGTCGCCGTGCATGCCCTGGTAGAACACCTGCTTCGACACCGTCAGGGTGTTCCCCGTCGTGCCGGACACCGTCTTCACCGTCTGGTAGCCGCGCCATTCACCCCACGACACGTCATCGACGCCGGGGGTGTCGACCCACCACTCGTCGGGGTCGTGGTGCCAGGCGGCGCCGGTGTACGTGTACGTGTACGTCTGGGCCGGGGTGACCGCGGTGCCGGTCTGCCCGACCGCACCCGTCACCAGGTCTCGGACGACGACTTGGGAGACGGTCCACCTGCGGTAGACACCCCAGCCGGCGCCACCACCGGTGAACGACGCGTACATCGGGAAACAGTTCGTCGTGTTCGTCGACCAGTCCGGGTTGGACAGCGAGCAGGTCGGCGACGTGTAGGAGATCTCAATCTTCTGCCCCAGATCATCGGTCAGCTCGGACAGGCGGAACTGGTTCATGTACGGCACCCCACCAGCCGGGTTGCCATCACGACGGTTCTGCAACGGCACCCCACCGAACGCGGTGCCGGGCAGCAACGCCACCGGGCTCGACGGCGGGGTGACGGCCGGGGGCAGGAACAGGGCCGGGTCCTGCCACTGCACCCGGTAGATCGACGACAACCACAGCTTCTCGTTACCACCATCACCCGGATCGGGCAGCAACCCCCACGTCCGCCACTGGCCCACAGGCGACCAGCCGCTGCCATCGGTGGACGTGTACGTGGAGATCAGGGCCAGGCGTTTGGTGTTGAAGAACGACACATCCTTGAAGCAATCGCCCGCCGGGCAGTACAGATCGGTGGGGACATCGGGGTACGACGTGCCATGGGCGTTGTCGATCGTCGGACACGACGGATCGAACGATGACGACAACGCTTCCACACAGCGGCGCACGTAGGTGAATGCGACCTTGCCTCGGTAGCCGTTGATCCCCGCGTTGGGGGACTTGCCCCACTGGATCTCGGCCAACACCGCGTTCAAGTCGTAGTTCACCGCCGAATACCCGGAACCCATCGTCCGCGCCCGGTTGACGGTCACGTCGTACTTGTAGACCATCACATTGCCGTACGGGTCCTCGACCTTGTCCAACATCCACCGATACGGCATGTCCGTGCACAACTTGTTGGTCAACGACCAACACGGATCATCCGAACCGGTGATCCCCCGCAACGGGCGCACCAACCGCGAGTTCTGCAACTCGTCCTCACGGCCGAACGTGTAGACCATGCCTTCCGGGGTGGTCACCTTCCAATACTCGTCGGTCCACCAGTTCCCCGACGCCGACGGGACCCGCTGCACCAGCCAATCCGGGTCGTCCTTCAACCGCCACAACGTGAACGAGTTCGACACACCGGTCGTGCCGTTGACCGGCACCAACTCGCCCGCGTGACCGTTCAACGAAATCGTCGCGTTCTGCACATACCAACAACTGTCCGTCGTGCCGCCCCCGATCCTGCTGTCAGTGCACGGCAGGTAGCGGCGTTCGATGAACCCCTGCCCAGCCGACAAGTTCCAACCGAGACCGACCTCGGAGGCCTGCGCGTTGACCGACGATGTGATCCCATCCACACCCGACGAGTCATACGACAGGGCCACCGACGGGCCGAGACCGTTGAACGCCGGCGGCAGCGTGATCGGATAGGAGTAGGAGAACGAACCGTTGTTGCCACCGACCTGCCAGCTACCGGAGTTCGACAACGACGTCGCCTGGAACGACCCCGCCGCCGAGGCAAGACCCAACGATGAGCCGTTGCCGGTGAACATCAGCGGCGACTCTCCAGTCGCCCCTGCCGGACGGGTGACGCCGATGGTGACGGTCGCGGTCAACACGCCCGCCTCGAGATCGTTGGTCACGTTCGCTACGGGCACTGGGTTGCCGCACTCCTTCGCAGCTGCCCGCGCCATCGCCGGATCACACGCCCACTGCACCAACTGCAAGCGGTTCGACCAATCCGCACCGAGCGCGTAGCGGAACGCCGAATAGTCCACCGCCACCTCGACCGTCGCAGTCGAAATCCCGTCCGCTGGGTTGACACCGAACACCAGGATCTCGCCACCCATCGCCGCCACTGTCGCCGCATCCAACGACTCCACCACCACATCCGTCGGCTTCGCCACCGGCTCCACAGGCGCCGTGTCCACCGGAACACCACCGTCAAGCGGCACTGCCGGGGCGACCGTGGCATCCGCTACGGCCGCTGGAACGGCCTTGATCGTCACCGGCAAACCAACCACCGCAACAGCGCGGTCCGTGCCCGCGGTGAGCGCCGCCGTCACCACGTCAGGAGTGCGCACCTCATGTGGCACGTACGCCGGTGGCTCCACGATGTCATACGACGACGACCCCGGATCCATCGGCTCCGGCGACGGCACCGAATCAAACTCATTCACCCCAACCCTCGGCGGCCCCGCGTCCACCGGCGTGAACGGCAACCCGAACATCACCGTGGTCAGCGCCACCAACAACGCGACCCCACGCCGCCTCACCACGCACCTACGGGTGTGTGTGTGTGTGTGCAATTTCGGAACATCGAAACCCCCCAGGGCACGCGAGCAAGCTCACAGAAACGCCCTTGCGGCACCGTAAAGGCGCAGCCCCACCGAGTCAAGAGTCAGATTTCAAGAGTCGAGCGGCGGCGCCGTCACGGCTCAGCGGGCGAGGGCTTGCTCCACGCTGCGGCAGCGGATGCCGTGGGTCGCGGCCAGGGTGCAGTCCAGCACCACCACGCCGGGGCGCTGCAGGCCACTGTCGCTCAACGACGACACGGGCACACGTGCTGGGTCGTACCCCATCCAGGCAGCGAAGGCTCGGGCGAGATCGGCGCGGCTCAGCGCCTGCGGGCCGGCAACGTGCAGCGGGCCCTTCACGTCGGGGCGGTCGGCCAGGGCGACGATGGCCGTAGCCACGTCGGCGGCGTGGGCGGGGCAGCGATACTCGTCGGTGAAGAAGCGGGTGGTGCGGCGGCCGGCCAGCGTGTCGGCCACCTCGGTCTGGATCGCGGCCTGGGTCTCGGTGCCGTACAGCAGCGAGGTGCGCACCATCACCGCACCAGGGTGCACGTGCAGCACCACCGCCTCCGCCTCGGCCTTCCAGCGGCCGTAGTCCATCGTCGCGTCGGGCCGGTCGCCCTCGTGGTACGGCCACTCGCGGCCGGCGAACACCATGTCGCTCGACATGTGGATCAGCCGCGCGCCCACTGCTGCCGCGGCCTCGGCCACGTTGCGGGTACCGTCGACGATCACCTGCCGGTCGTCGCGGCGGTAGGCGAGGTGCACCACCACCTGCGGCTTCCAGGTGGTGATCTCGTCGGTGACGCGGGCGCGGGTGCGCACGTCCATCGAGCGCGACGACGGCGCCAGCACCTCCCAGTCGCCCGCCTCGCTGGCCATCATCAGATGGCGGCCGAGGAAACCGCCGGCGCCCGTGATCAGCATCAGGCGCTTGTTGTGGCGCGTCCACCTCATGCCGGGCAGCGTAGGCGGCGGCCGTTGCGGGCGCGGCCCGGCCGTGGGGCGACGGGTCCGCGGCGGCGGACCGCGGGCGGTACCGTGCGCACCGTGCCAGTGCCCCAGCCCGCCGCGATCGAACGCCACCCGCACCTCGCCCAGCCGCTGCCCGCGGGGTGGGTGCGTGTCGACCTGCACAGCCACACGATGTGGAGCGGCGACAGCACCACCACGCCCGACGAAGTGCACGACGCCGTGGTGCAGGCAGGCATCGATGTGCTGTGCATCACCGACCACAACGCCGTACGCGGCGCGCAGGAGCTGGCGGCCGCGCTGCCGTGCCGGGTGGTGGTGGGCGAAGAGCTGCGCACCCACGCCGGCGAGATCATCGGTCTGTTCCTCACCGAACGCATTCCGTTCGGCACCTCACCGGCCGACGCGGCGCGCGCCATCCGCGCCCAGGGTGGCGTCGTCTACGTGCCGCACCCGTTCGACCCGATGCGGCGCAACATGGCCGAGCCCGCCCTGTACGAGCTGGCCCACGCCGGTCTGCTCGACGCCGTTGAGGTGCTGAACGCGAAGACCGGGCTGGCCAGCCTGAACCGGCGGGCGGCCGAGTTCGCGGCCGAGTTCGGCCTCGCCGCCGGCGCCGGCAGCGACGCACACGTGCCGCTGGCCATCGGCGCCGCCTACGTGGAGATGCCCGACTTCGACAGCCCGGCCGACTTCCTCGCCAAGCTGGGGCAGGGCCGCGTCGTCGGCCACCACTGGGACGAGCACCGGCCCTGGCGACCGCGAGTGCTGCCCAGCTTCTCCAGCGAGTAGAACTGCACCCCGTGCCCATCCTCCACGCCATCGTGCTCGGCCTCGTGCAAGGCCTCGCCGAGTTCCTGCCCATCTCCTCCAGCGGCCACCTGCTGCTGGTGCCGTGGCTGTTCGGCTGGAACGACTTCGCCGGCGACCCGGCGATCGAGAAGGCGTTCGACGTATCGCTCCACCTGGGCACTCTCGTCGCAGTGGTGGCCTACTTCTGGCGCGATCTGGTGGTGTACGTGCGCGAGGGCGTGCGCCTGGTCGTGAAGCGGGAGAAGCCGGTGAACCCCGAGGGGCGCCTGGCATGGCTGCTGGTGCTGTCGTCGGTGCCCGCCGCCGCCGTCGGGGCGGTGGCCGAGAACTACATCGACGAGCAGCTGGGCACCCCGTTCCTGATCGCCTGTTCGCTGATCGTGTTCGGTGTGCTGCTGGCCTGGGCCGACCGTCGCGCCGGGCAGCGCACTCTGGCCGACTACACCACCGACGACTCGCTGAAGGTGGGCCTCGCGCAGGTGCTGGCGCTGAACCCGGGCACCTCGCGCAGCGGCATCACGATGACGGCCTCGCGCCTGCTGGGCTTCAACCGCGACGCCGCAGCGCGGGCCAGCTTCCTGATGGCGATCCCGGTCACCATCGGCGCGGTGGCGTTCAAGATGATCAAGCTGATCAGCGACGGCATCCCGCACGGGCTGCACCTGCCGATGGTCGTGGGCATCGTCACGTCCTGTCTGTCGGGCTGGCTGGCCGTGTGGGGCACCATCCGCCTGGTGCGCACCCGCACGTTCACCCCGTTCGTCGTGTACCGCATTGTGCTCGGCGTGCTCGTGCTCGGCCTGCTGGCAACGGGCGTACGCTGAACGGGTGAGCACACCTGCTTCTGCCTCATCCGAGCCCGACGTGTCCACCCCGCCCGGTCCCTTGATCGTGCAGACCGTGCCGCTGGGCTTCCAATGGCCCACGGCCGATCCGTTCCTGTTCTGCGTGCATCACCTCGACCAGTACCCAGAGGGCAACGGCTCGTTCGGGCCGCAGGGCTCGCTGGCCGGCCGCAACATCGGCAGCGACTTCGAGCCGCGCGACGGCTGGCGCATGTACCACGGCAGCACCGTGCCCGGCTTCCCCGAGCACCCGCACCGCGGCTTCGAGACCGTCACCTTCGCCCGCAAGGGGTTCATCGACCACAGCGACTCGCTGGGCGCCGCTGCCCGCTTCGGTCGCGGCGACGTGCAGTGGATGACCGCCGGCGCCGGCGTGGTGCACAGCGAGATGTTCCCCCTGCTGGCCACCGATGGCCCGAACACGGTGGAGCTGTTCCAGATCTGGATGAACCTGCCCGCCGCCGACAAGATGGTCGAGCCGTACTTCACGATGCTGTGGAGCGAGCAGATCCCTACCGCGCACCACGTCGACGACGCCGGCCGGGCGACCACCGTCACCGTCATCGCCGGCACGTACGAGGGGCTGCAGCCGCCGCCGCCCCCGCCCGCCTCGTGGGCCTCGCGCCCGGAGGCCGACGTCGCGATCTGGCACGTGGTGGCCGAGCCCGGAGCGACCGTCGTGCTGCCTGCCGCGGCCGGCGGAGCCGACACCGCCCGCGTGCTGTACGTGTTCGAAGGCTCGCTGGCCGTCGACGGCACGGCGGTCGAGGCACCGACCGGTGCGGTGGTCGATGCCGGCCGTGCGGCGCCGCTGCTGGCCGGGCCCCAGGGGTTCGAGGTGCTGATGCAGCAGGCCCGCCCGATCGGCGAGCCGGTGGCCCAGCACGGCCCGTTCGTGATGAACACCCAGGCCGAGATCCAGCAGGCGTTCGCCGACTACCGGCGCACCGGCTTCGGCGGCTGGCCGTGGGACCGCCCCGACCCCGTGCACGGCGGCGACGCCGCCCGGTTCGCGCAGCACGCCGACGGCCGCATCGAGCGGCCCGAGAGCTCCGGCGCTTCGGCACCGGCCGGCCCGGGCGCCCCGGTGGGCAGCTGACCGTGCACCAGGCAACCATCGCGGTCAGCGCCGGCCGGCCGACTGGCATCGGCGAGCCGCTGAACCACCCGATCGTGCTGGCCAGCAACTACCGCGGCGAGGCCGGCGAGTACACGCGCACCCACGGCACGCCCGGGTGGATCGGGCTGGAGGAAGCCGTCGGCGCGCTGGAAGGCGGCCGGGCAGTGGCGTTCTCGTCGGGCATGGCCGCGGCCTCGGCGGCGATCTTCGCGCTGGCCCCGAAGGTGCTGGTGCTGCCCAGCGCCTCCTACCTGGGCGTGCGCGCGCTGGTGGCCGACCTCGAGCAGCAGGGCCGCGTGCAGGTGCGCCAGGTCGACGTTGCCGACACCGCTGCGGTGATCGCCGCCATCCCCGGCGCCGACGTCGTGTGGGTGGAGACGCCCACCAACCCCACGCTCGACGTGGCCGACGTGCCCGCGATCTGCGCAGCAGCAGCTGCCGTCGGCGCCAAGGTGGTGGTCGACAGCACGTTCGCCACACCCATCTGCGCGCAACCGCTGGCAGATGGGGCGACGATCGTGATCCACAGCGGCACCAAGTTCATCGGCGGCCACAGCGACCTGCTGATCGGGCTGGCGATCGCGGCCGACGACGCCGTGTACGAGCGCCTGCACCAGACCCGCCTGGTCAACGGCAGCACCCCCGGCTCGCTGGAGGCGTTCCTGGCGCTGCGCGGGCTGCGCACCCTGCCGCTGCGCATGGAGCGCGCCCAGGCCAACGCGCAGGTGCTGGTGGAACGGCTGCGGCAGCACCCGGCCATCGCCGAGGCCCGCTACCCGGGCTTCGGGGCGATGGTGTCGTTCGTGGTGCGTGGCGGCGCCGATGCCGCCGACGCGGCCTGCCGAGCAGTGCGCCTGATCGTGCCCGCCACCAGCCTCGGTGGCGTGGAGACCTCGATGGAACGCCGCCAGAAGTACGCTGGCGACGCGCACGTGCCACCCGGCCTGGTGCGGATGAGCGTGGGCATCGAGCACGTCGACGACCTGTGGGCCGACCTGGCCCAGGCCCTGCCCGCCGGCTGAACGGGCGAGTCGGGGAATTCGTGAGTCGGCAACTGCCTCACATGTAGTACCCGGTGATGTCGAGCGCGAAGTGAGCCGCCCCTGTTGCGCTGCCCTTGCAGATCACTCTCGCCTGACGCTCCGAGTCGAGCTTGCAGAGTGAGGCGTTGGCAACCGTGTGGCCACCAGACGTCCAGTTCACCGTGGATGTGTTGGTACTGGTCACGTCTCCAGGCACGACTGCGAGGTTGCCTGCCCCGACTGTCTGCACGACCGTGAGGTTGAAGGACACGGCGATCGCCCCGATCGGCACCAGTCCCGACACATCCACCGTTCCGGCTGGGGTGATCGAGTCGCCGACGAAGACGACTTTGGACTGGCCGTTGGAGAGCTTGTTCCCACCACGGGTGTCGTGCACACGCGCCGGCGTGATCGGAAACCATGTGCCCGCGGAGGCCGGTGCTGCAAGGATTCGCCAGGCTCCGGGGTTGCCTCCAACGACACAGACCATCAAGCGACCGAAGTGGTCCATGTACAACGTGCCGGCTTCAGCAAGGCCGGACGGAGGGGTGTCGCCCTGCAATGGTTCGATGATGAGCGGTGCCTGCTTGCCGCTGTGGGCGCGGAGACCCACCCCGAACTCGGACGATGCCAGCACTCCCGGCGCCACACCCTGCGATCGGGCACGCAGTGCGTAACCAGTCGAATCGAGGCCCTCGACGATTGCGAGCATGCCGTACTTCGGAGCTTCGGCAGCGATGCCCGCGCCGACCAGGCCGCGGTTTGTGGCCGTGATGGCCCAATCGGCGCCTCCGCCGTACACCTTCAAACCCGGGCCGTCGCTGGTGTTGTCGAGGGTGAGAGTGGCGCCTGTCGAGGCGTTGGTCAATCCCGTCACAGCATCGTCGGCGTCGTTGTTCGCGCCGAACTGCATGGCGCCGGACGCGGCCTCCGCAGCACCGGGTGCTGCGACCACTGCGCCGACGACAGTCGCCGCCACAGCGGCGACGAATCCTCGTCGGTCGGACCTCGACTCCTCGGGCTGGTCAACCATGGTGGTTCCTCCAATGCGTTGTCCGCGAACCTATGCCTGTCCAGTGGTGGGTTCCAAGAAGCAGTCGATATGACAGAGCTCGCCTGCACAGCACGTCTCGCCTCACACCAGCCGGGCGAGCGTGACGGCGCCGAGCGCGAGCTGGGCGCTGAGGTCGCGCGCACACTCGCTGGGCACTGCGACATCGAACCGATCCGTGCCGTTGCCGCCGGGGCCACTGCCCACGGCCACCACGACGCCGTCGCACCAGCGCTGGCCGCTGCCGAACACCGCCACCTCGTCGCCCGCGACCAGCGTGGGCTGGCCTGCGGCGGGCACGCCGAACACCACCCAGCCCGGGGGCGCCAGGCCGTCGGCCGCCGCCAGATCGGCTGCCGTCAACACCTCGCCCGGCGACACCGAGCGAGCAGCCGATGCATCCGCGGGCCATGCCCCCGTGTCGGCGGCGAGCGTGACTGCGGCCACCGGCACCATCGCCGCCGGGTACTCGCGTCGTTCGGCCCTCAATGGCCCGCCGGGCACCGCGGCTTCGGTGGCCACCCACACCGGGCGGGTGCTGCCCCACGCGTCGCGCTCGGCGGCCACCCCAGCCTGTGCCGACGCGACACCCAGCCACACGACCGCCGCGCACACCGCGACCGACGACCAGTAGAGCCAGGGCCGGCGCGCCAACGCGAGGCGCAGGCGGGGCAACAGGGACATGACGGAACCTCCCGTGAGCGTGGGCTGACATACTCGGGGAAGCCGTTGTAGCGCACCATATCGGCGCGCCGCAGAGAATCAATCGCCGCCGGAAGAGCTGGCTGCGGCCGGCGCCTTGGCAGGTGCCGGGCTGCCCGACGAGCTGCCCGACGAGTCGCCCGACGACGAGCCCGAGCTGCTGGAGCCACCGGATTCGCCGGTGGAGCTGCCGGAACCTGACGACGGGCTGGCTGCGCTGCTGGACGAGGAGCCGGCGGCCGACGTGCTGGAGCCACCGCGGCTGTCGGTCTTGTAGAAGCCGCCGCCCTTGAACGTGACGCCCACCGGCAGGAACACCTTCTTCACCTGCATGACGGCACCGCTGGTGGGGTGCGTCGCCTCGGTGAGGGCGTCGTCGGTGAACGCCTGCTGGACCTCGATGGTCTCACCGGTGTCGATGAACTTGTACACATAGGTCGGCATGGTGGGCTCCCGTGGGCTCTGCGGGCGCAGTGTTAGCAGTCGGATCGGACGAGTGCTAAGGCTAGCTCGGCGCGGCGCGGAACAAACGGGCCGTAGGATTCCCGTTCATGCGGGCACACACGGCAGTCATCCCGGCGGCGGGGATGGGCACCCGCTTCCTTCCGGCCACCAAGGCGGTGCCGAAGGAGTTGCTGCCCATCATCGACACGCCGGCCCTGCAGCTGATCATCGACGAGGCCGCGGGCGCGGGCATCGACCACGTGGTGGTGGTCACCAGCCACGCCAAGCCGGCGATCGAGGCCTACTTCGCCGAGTCGCCGGAGGTGGTCGCCAAGCTGCGCAGCACTGGGCGCAACGAAGTGGCCGACCACCTCGAACGCATCGGCCGCGACATGAGGATCACCTTCGCCTACCAAGACGTGGCGATGGGTCTGGGTCACGCCGTCGGCTGCGCCCGCGAGGCCGTCGGCGACGAGCCGTTCGCCGTGCTGCTGCCCGACGAGATCATGGGCGACAGCAGCCTGCTGGCCCAGATGTGCGACGTCAGCGCGGCCACCGGTGGCAGCGTGGTGGGGCTGAAGCAGGTGCCCCGCGACGAGGTCAGCGCGTATGGCGTCATCGACCCGGCCGGCCCGCTCGACGCCGACGGTGTCGTCTCGGTGCGCACGATGGTGGAGAAGCCCCCGGTGGCCGAGGCCCCCAGCGAGCTGATCATCATCGGCCGCTACGTGCTGACGCCCGACGTGTTCGACAAGATCGAGCGCGTGCAGCCCGGCGCCGGCGGCGAGATCCAGCTCACCGACGCACTGCGCATGCAGGCCGAGAACGGGCCGTTCCACGGCGTGCTCAGCGGCATCCGCCGCTACGACACCGGGAACCCGCTGGGCTGGCTGACCGCCGTCGTCGAGCTCGCGCTCGACGACGAACGCATCGGCAGCCAGTTCCGCACCTGGTTGCACGACCTGCTGTGAACCACGCCGCCGAGGCCGATGTGCTGCTGGCGCAACTGGCGGCCCTCGGCACACCCCAGCGGGCGGAGGGCGAGCGGGCCTACCTGAAGAGCAGCCTGCAGTTCGTCGGCACCGGGGTGCCCGCTGTGCGCCGCACCGTGAAGGCCTGGCTGCGCGCCCACCGCACACCCACCCACGACGCGCTGACCCACGACGCGCTGTTCGGGTTGGCGAGGGCGCTGTGGGCGCACCCGGTGCACGAATGCCGGCTGGCCGCGATCGAACTGCTGATGGCGTGCCCGCAGCTGGTCACCACCGCCGATCTGCCGTGGGTGGAGGCCACGCTGCGCGACTGCCACACGTGGGCACTGGTCGACCCGCTGGCCGGCTGGGTGGTGGCCGAACTGGCCGTGCGCGAGCCGACCACGCCGACCGTGCTGGCCACGCCGACCGTGCCGGCCGTGCTGGACCAATGGGTCGCCGACCCCGACTTCTGGCTGCGCCGCTCGGCCGTGCTGGCCCTACGCGCCCTGCTGCGCGACGACCGCGAGCTCGACCGCTTCTTCGCCTACGCCGACGCGCTGCTGCCCGAGCAGGAGTTCTTCATCCGCAAGGTGCTCGGTTGGGTGCTGCGGGAAGTCGCCACCCGCCACCCTGAGCGGGTGTCACGGTGGTTGCGCGAGCGCATGACGCAGATGAACCTGGTCACGTTGCGCGAGCCGCTGCGGAAGCTGGCCGATGCCGCCGAGCTGCGTGCGCTCTACGACGCGTCGCGCCCGGGCAACCTGCGGAAGCGCTCGGGGTAGTCGCGCACCACGCCGTACTGATCCACCTCGATCTCGGCGGTGAGCCCGTCGGCGAGCGACTCGAACCGCCACGCGTGGGCCGCGGTGCGGGTGTACCGGTGGGCGGCCACCGACACCTCCAGCGTGTCAGGGTTCACGTGCACCACGGGCAGCTCGGCGGTGTGGCCCTCCAGCAGCGGAAGCCGGCGGATGGGCAAGGTGTGCGTGAACGGCGTGCAGTCGAGGTGGATGTCGTAGCAGCCGTCGAGCTCCGTGCGGTGGGCGCCGTTCATCTCGCCCCATCGACCGCTGCCGTCGGTGGCCAGCCACAGATCGGGTTCGTCGAGGTCGCGGAACAGCAGGAACTGGCGCACCTGCCACGAGGCCGACAGGCGCAGCACGTACTGGATGTGCTCGCGATCCGCGGCGTCGCCCACCTGCCCGCTGACCGTGAAGCCCTCGTTCTCCCACAGGATCGTGGTGACCTCTTCGCCGTCGCCGGCCCACGTGGCCCAGCGCACCACGTGGCCGCCCGGCTCGTGGGCGGAGGGAAACGGCGCGTACGACGACATCGCGGCCACGGTACCGTGAGCGCGTGCTCGACATCGCCGAGGCCCGATCCCACGTGCTGTCCCGCTGCCCGGCCCTGGCGCCGCGTGCGGTGTCGTACCGCGACGCGGTCGGGCTGGTGCTGGCCGAGCTCGTGGTCGCAGTCGAGTCCGTGCCGCCGTTCGTCAACAGTGCGGTCGACGGCTACGCGGTCGTGGCGGCATCCGTCGCGGGCGCCTCTGCCGACGGCCCGGTGCAGCTGCCGGTGGTGGGCGAGGTGGCGGCGGGTGGCTACACCGACCGCGTGCTGCAGCCGGGCGAGGCCATCCGCATCATGACCGGTGCGCCAATGCCCGCCGGCGCCGACGCGGTGGTGATGGTGGAAGACACCGAGTTGCTGGGCGACCGCAGCACCGACGGCGGCTCGCTGGTCAGCATCCGCCGTGCGGTGCGAGCCGGCGATGCCGTGCGCGGCGCCGGCGACGACGTGCGGGCAGGCACCCTCCTGTTCCCCGCCGGCACCGTCGTGCGGCCGGCGGTGCTGGGCGTGCTGGCCAGCGTGAACGCCCGCGAGGTGCGAGTGGTGCCGCGGGTGCGGGTGGCGGTGCTGAGCACCGGCGACGAACTGATCGACGACGGCTCGCCCTTGCAGCCCGGGCAGATACGCGAGAGCAATCGCACGATGCTGCACGCCGCACTGGCCGAGGCCGGCTGCGAGGTCGTCGACCTCGGCATCGTGCGCGACGACGAGGCCGCGCTGGCGGGCGTGCTGCAGTCGGCGGCCGCCACCTGTGATGCCATCGTCACCAGTGGCGGCGTCAGCATGGGCGACTACGACGTGGTGAAGGCGGTGCTGTCGCAGCTCGCCGACATGCGCTGGATGCAGATCGCGATCAAGCCGGCGAAACCGTTCGCGTTCGGCCTGCTGCCGGTGCCAGGAGGCGCTGGTGGCGTCGCAGCGGGCCGGCAGGTGCCGGTGTTCGGGCTACCTGGCAACCCGGTCAGCTCGCTGGTCAGCTTCGAGCTGCTCGCTCGCCCGGCGCTGCGCCAGATGATGGGGCACACCGACATCCAGCGGCCCACGGTGGCGGCAGTGGCTGACGACGGCCTGCCCCGCCGGCCCGACGGCAAGACCCACTACGTGCGTGTGTTCGCCGCATTCGGCGACGACGGCCGGGTGCACGTGCGCTCCGTTGGTGCGCAGGGCAGCCATCAGCTGGCGGCCACCTCACTCGCCAATGCGATCGCCGTGGTGGCCGACGGAGACGGCATTGCCGCCGGTGGCCCTGTACCCACGATGCTGCTGTCGGTAGGGTGACGCGATGGACCTGGTCGACCCGTTCGGTCGCACGATCCGCGACCTGCGCATCTCTGTCACCGATCGCTGCAACTTCCGCTGCACGTACTGCATGCCGGAAGAGGGCATGCAATGGCTGCCGCGCGCCGATGTGCTGACGTTCGAGGAGATCGAGCGGTTGGCGGGCATCTTCGTGCGTCGCTTCGAGGTCGACGGCCTGCGCCTCACCGGTGGCGAGCCAACGGTTCGCGCCCACCTGCCGGT
>JAUSLQ010000041.1 GCA_030645675.1 Actinomycetota bacterium
GACCGACGTGCTGTTCGCCGTGGACTCGGTGCCGGCGGTGCTCGCGGTGAGTCACGAGCAGTTCATCGTGTTCGCCTCGAACGCGTTCGCCATCCTCGGTCTGCGAGCGCTCTACTTCCTGCTCGCCGACATGCACGCGCGGTTCAGCTACCTGCAGCAGGGCCTCGCCATCATCCTCGCCTTCGTCGGCATCAAGATGATCATCCACGACTGGTACCACATCCCCACATGGCTGTCGATGGTGGACATCTCCCTGGTGCTGATGACGTCGGTGGGTTTCTCGCTACGCATCGGCACGGAGCCCGACACCATCGAGATCCCCGAGGACCTCCCGCCGCCCGACGAACGGTAGGCCCCGGTCAGGGTGCCCTCCGGCGCCGCTATGGTGCTGCGAATGGCGATCGAGGAGGAGGATCTGGAGCGTCTGCGGGGCGCCGTGGTGCTCTCCGACGTCGTGCAGCAGTACGTCGCCCTCAAGCGTGTGGGGCGCAACTGGGTGGGCCTGTGCCCTTTCCATGCCGAGCGCTCGGGGTCGTTCAACGTGCGCGACGAGACCGGCCGTTACAAGTGCTTCGGCTGCGACGCGGCCGGCGACGTGTTCAAGTTCGTGCAGGAGATCGAGCACGTCGACTTCGTCTCCGCCGTCGAGTCGCTGGCCAACAAGGCCGGCATCCAGCTGCGCTACACGACTGGCGAGGCGGGCGACCGTGTGCGCCAGAAGCGTCGCCAGCTGGTCGACGCCATGGCGAAGGCGGTCGAGTGGTACCACGACCGGCTGCTGAACGGTGCCGATGCCCGGCCGGCGCGCGACTACCTGCGCCGCCGCGGCCTGGCCGGCGAGACGGCGCGCACGTTCAAGATCGGGTGGGCCCCTGACGACTGGGATGCGTTGTGCCGCGAGCTCGGGGTGCCTGCCGACGTGCTGCGCGACACCGGCCTGGGGTTCACCAACAAGGCCGGGCGCATGCAGGATTCGTTCCGAGGGCGGGTGATGTTCCCCATCCTCACCGAGAACGGCGAGCCGGTGGCCTTCGGCGGGCGCATCCTGCCCGGCAGCACCGACCCGGCGAAGTACAAGAACTCGTCGGAAACCCCTATCTACGCCAAGTCGAAGACGCTCTATGGCCTCAACTGGGCGAAGGGCGACATCGTGGCTGCCGATCAGGTGATCGTGTGCGAGGGGTACACCGACGTCATCGGGTTCCATCGCGCCGGCGTGAAGCGGGCGGTGGCCACCTGTGGCACTGCGCTCACCGAGGACCACGTGCGGCTGCTGAAGCGCTACGCCCCGCGGGTGGTGCTGGCGTTCGACGCCGATTCCGCCGGCCAGGGTGCGGCTCAGCGGTTCTACGAGTGGGAGGAGCGCTACCAGGTGCAGGTCAGCGTCGCCCGCTTCCCAGACGGCAAAGACCCGGGAGAGCTCAGCGTCAGCGACCCCGAAGGCTTGCGCCACGCGGTCGCCCAGGCGCTGCCGTTCCTGGGCTTCCGGGTGAACCGGGTGCTGAACAGCCGCCGGGTGCGCTCGCCGGAGGACAAGGCGCTGATCGCGGGCCAGGCGATGGCGCTGGTGAACGAGCACCCCAACCGCGAGCTGCGCAAGCTGTACGCCGCGGAAGTGGCCACCCACGTGGGCATCCCACCCGCCGACCTGGTGGTGCTGGCCGAGCGAGGCGTGAGGGCGCCCACGGTGCGGGTGGCAAAGGTGCGTCGCGTGGGCGCGGCGGAGAACGCCGAGTTCGTGGCCATCGCCATGCTGCTGCAGCGTTGGGACGACATCGCACCGTGGCTGGTGGAAGAGCTGTTCGCCGACGATGTGGCCCGCCGGGCGTTCCTGGCGGTGGCCGAAGCCGGGGGAGCGATCGAGGCAGCGCTGCAGCTGGCCGACCCTGAGGCCCGCGAGTTCTTGGAGCGCGCCGCCGTGGCCGACGTCGACGCAGAGCCGGTGGTGGAGGCCCGCAATCTCATCGCTGCGGCCACCCGGCGGCAGCTGGGCCGTTCGGTCAGCCTCACCGAGCCAGACCAGTTGCGGTCGATCCGCGACGCGCGCTTGGCCCTCGAGCAGATCGACGAGGCCGAAGGGGCCGATGCCGCTGCCGAGGCATTGCTAGGGTGGCTGCAAGGGGCGAGTGAGGGATCCGATTGAGCAAGGGCACTGCTGATACCGCGGCCGAGTCCACCCCTTACGAGGGGGTCGACGCAGGCGAATGGCACGCCATGGTGAAGCGCGGCTCGGGGGCGGGCGTGTTGCACGCCGAAGAGATCGCGCACGTGCTGCGCAAGGTCGAGCTGACCGGTGATGTGTTGGTGGAGGTGCACGAGACGCTGTCGGGCTATGGCATCGTGATCGACGACGGCGTCGAGGATCTGCACGACGACACGCCCCCTGCGGGCGTCGAGCGCATTCGCCTGGTGGAGGTGGAAGACACCGAAGGCTTGCTGGCCCGCCGGCGGCGCCGCCGCAGCGAACGGATGAACGCCGACCGCAGCGACGTGGGCAGCACCGCCGACACGGTGCGCATGTACCTGAAGGAGATCGGGCGGGTCGACCTGCTGACGGTCGACGACGAACGCCGCCTGGCGCAGGCGATCGACGAAGGCAACCGGGCCGCGATCTCGCTCGACGCCGAGCACGAGGGCGTGGTCATCGAGCCCACCGAGATGCGCCGGCTGATGCGCACGGTGTCGGCCGGTCAGCGGGCCAAGAGCGAGCTGATCCAGGCCAACCTGCGGCTGGTGGTGAGCATCGCCAAGCGCTACAGCGGGCGGGGGATGCAGTTCCTCGACCTCATCCAGGAGGGCAACCTGGGCCTGATGCGGGCGGTCGACAAGTTCGATCACACCAAGGGCTTCAAGTTCTCCACCTATGCCACGTGGTGGATCCGCCAGGCCATCACACGCTCCATCGCCGACCAGGCACGCACGATCCGCATCCCGGTGCACATGGTGGAGAGCATGAACCGCGTGCTGCGGATGCAGCGCCAGATGCACCAAGAGCTGGAGCGCGAACCCACGCTCGACGAGCTGGCCGATCGTTGTGGCATGACCACCGAGCGCATCCGCGAGATCTTGCGCATCTCGCAAGATCCGTTGTCGCTGGATTCGCCGGTGGGTGAGGAAGACGACAGCAACCTCGCCGACTTCATCGAAGATCTCACCGCCGACGCGCCGGCCGACATGGCCACGAAGCGCATGCTGACGCAAGCGGTGGAGGAGGCGTTGGGCGAGCTGACCGAGCGCGAGCAGGAGATCGTGCGCATGCGCTTCGGCCTCGACGACGGCCAGGCCCGCACCCTGGAAGACGTCGGCAAGGAGTTCGGGGTCACCCGCGAACGCATCCGCCAGATCGAGGCCAAGACGCTGGCCAAACTACGCCACCCGATGCGTTCGCAGCGGCTGAAGGAGATTTTGGAGGAGGAGTAATCCGGCAGGGTTGCTATCCTCAGATCGCCTTTCCGAGATAGCTCAGTTGGCAGAGCAGCTGACTGTTAATCAGCGGGTCGCAGGTTCGAGCCCTGCTCTCGGAGCGCCATGCGAACGGGGC
Source organism: Actinomycetota bacterium (assembly GCA_030645675.1). Lineage (GTDB taxonomy): Bacteria > Actinomycetota > Acidimicrobiia > Acidimicrobiales > Ilumatobacteraceae > UBA668. The sequence goes on from JAUSLQ010000041.1 coordinate 3,542, forward strand.
GAGCCACCAGGCTCGCCCCGTTTCACTTCCCAGACTTCCCTCCGTCCAGAGGGCGTGGCCGTCGTGCGTCGGCGTCGCCAGCCCGGCCTTCTCGGGCCGGATCGTCCCACCTCGGCTTCTCGGGCTGCATTGTCCCCGGTTCCGGGACGATCAGCGGCCAGGTAGTGACGGCGCCGGGTGATGTCGGCCCACTTCGCTGCGCGCCAGTATCGTGTCCGCGCACCCGAACGGTGCGGGGCGGTAGCTCAGTGGTCAGAGCAGGGGACTCATAATCCCTGGGTCGTGGGTTCGATACCCACCCGCCCCACAGAGGTCGAGCTGCAGGCGAGGCCAGCAGCTGTCCCGCCGGCCCGTCACACCGGCCGCCAGGGTCTGAGAGACTGTCCGAATGCAGCCGTTGGGAGTCCATCATGTGTCCATCAACGTGGCCGACACGGCCGCAGCGGTGGAGTTCTACACGTCGGTGCTCGGGCTGTCGGTGCGCGACGACCGGCCCGACTTCGGGTTCGCCGGTGCGTGGCTGAACCTCGCCGGCCAGCAGGTGCACCTGCTCGAGCTCGCCATGCCCGAGGATCGCGGCCAGCACTTCGCGATCGAGGTGGCCGACCTCGACGCAGCCGTTGCGGAGATCTGCGCCAAGGGCGTGACGGTCAGCGACCCGAAGCCCGTGGGCAGTGGGCGGCAGGCGTTTCTGCGCGACCCATCGGGCAACCTGGTGGAGCTGAACCAACCCGGCTGACGCGGCAACCAGTCAACTCGGCAGGTCGGCGAGGTCGAGGCGATGCCAGGTGTCGCCGGCGAGCACGTGCACGTAGCGGCCGCGGGCGATGACGACGGAGCCCTTGGGCACTTCGCGGTCGCCGGGTAGCGACAGGTGCAGCTCGGCGACCCGCTCGATGCTCGACGCGCCGAGGTGGCCCACTGTCAGCCGACGGCCGGCACCCTGGTATCCGCCGATGAGCACGACCCGTCCGTCGTGGGCGGCGATCTGGCTGGCACCGGTGGTGGCATTGGTCCACCCGGCGACCTCCAGGTTGCCGCCGACCCGGCAGACGGGGAAGGAGCTGTAGTAGCACGTCCACACCGTCTCGCCGGCGGCACTCATCGCGTAGCAGTCGTGGATCGCGCCGATGCCCGGTGGGTGGCGGAACTCGTAGAGCTGGCGGCCTGCGGCCGACCAGCAGACGAGTCCGGCACCCCCCAGTGGAGCGGGGCCGCCAGGCTCGCCCCATCCGTAGTTGCCGAACACACCTTCGTCGAAGTAACCCACCCAGATGCGGCCCGATGGCGTCACCTGCACCCGCGAGACGCCGTCGCCGATGCAGAACGAGTGCACGATGTGGCCAGCGGCATCGGTGATCACTGCGTTGTGTTCTGCCACACCGTCGGCGACGGCCGCACGGCTGCCCACCACGAGGAAGCCGCCGTCGGGCATCGGCTGAACGTGGGGGTGAGCGACGGGCACACGCTGGATGATCGAGCGGCGTTCTCCGCCGTCGGGGAACAGCTGGGCGACCTCGATGGTGTACACCTCGGGCGTTGTGCTGTGGGGGAACGAGGCCCCGCTGGCAGCGATGTCGCGGCCGGCGAACGAGGTTTCGGGTTCGGCGGTCGTCGTCGAGACGACGAGCTCGCCTTCGAAACCGATGCCCACGTTGACGACCCCATCCGGCACGGGAACGGAGCGGATCGCCGTCGCGACCGCGCGGCCAGGCACCTGCACTTCGGCGGTGACCGCAGCTGGGCTGCGGCGGCGCAGGCGGGACCACCACGACATACCGCAGTTCTAGCGCGGTCGGCTACGCCTTCTTGACGAACTTCGCCTTCAGCATCACACCGCGCCCGTTGATCTTGCAGTCGATCTCGTGATCGCCGGCGACCAAGCGGATGTTGCTGACCTTCGTGCCGATCTTCAGCGTGTCGGATGACCCGCCCAGCTTCAGGCTCTTGATCAGCGCCACCGAGTCGCCGTCGTGCAGCACCGTGCCATTGGCGTCGCGGATCTCGCCCAGCGCAGTGGGATCGCCCTCGTCGCCGTCGTCGCCCGCCGTGGCGGCCTGCCACTCGTGGCCGCAGGTGAGGCATTCGGCATGTGCATCCGTGAACAGGATGTCGGCCATCGAGCAGATCGGGCAGGTCGTCGTCGTTTCCATCGCCCAACGGTCTAGCAGCAGTGAGTGTGGGATCACCCCGTAGTCTCCGGACGTGATCGCACGACACCCTCTGTTGCCGCACGACGGCTCGGTGGTGATGTTCATGCTGGTGCGCGGCGCCGGCGGGCAGCCGATGGGCTACCCGATGACCGGCATCTTCCGCGACGGCGCGCTGGAGATCACCAGCTACCGCAAGGCCCCGAAGGTGAAGCACCTCCTCGCCGACGACCGGGTCTGCTGCGTGGTGCAGCACCCGGGGGTGCAGGGGCGCGGCGTGGCGGTGTACGGGCGCGCCGTGCCGGCAGCGGCCGACGGGTTCATCGCCGAGACCGCGGGCGCGGCGGCTTCGAACGTTGCGATCACCGTGCCCGACTCGGTGCGCGACACTGTGCGCGACCGGCTGGAGACGCAGAAGCGGATGGTGTTCCGCATCGCCATCGAGCGTGTGGACGAACTGGGCGGCAACGATGGCCAAGGCTGACATCACGATGACGCCGGCGGAGGTCGACGCGTTCCTCGCCCGTTGCCCGCAGATGGTGGTGGGCGCGCTCGACGCCGACGGCTGGCCCACCGGCACGCTGGCGCGCTGCACCTACGCCGACGGCGCGCTGTCGCTGCACGTGCAGACGGGCGACCCGGTGCTGCAGCACCTGGCGCGCGACCCGCGAGTGTGCTGCACCGCCGACGAGCACGCCACCTACTTCGAGATCCAGGGCGTCACCGTGCTCGGCACGGCAGCACTCCCGGCGGCCTGGCAGGCCGTCGGCGATGGCCGCATCGGCGAGGTGGTCGTGAGCGTCGCCGTGGATCGCATCGTCAGCTTCGACTTCGGCCGGCTGCGCCCGCAGCAGGGAGACTGAACGACATGAGCCAGCGGGTGATCATCACTGCGGCCGCCGGTGGCATCGGACGGGTGGTGGCCGACAGCTTCGTACGCGGCGGCGCCACCGTTCACGCGTGCGACGTGGACGAGCAAGCCGTGGCCGCGTGCGCGGAAGGCGGTGCGGGGCTGCGTGCCAGCGTCGTCGACCTCACCGACCCGGTGGCGGTGGACGCCTGGATGGATGCGGCGATCGCCGACATGGGCGGCGTCGACGTGCTGGTGAACAACGCCGGAACCAAAGGCCCAACTGCGCTCGTGGAAGACGTGTCGCTCGAGGAGTGGCGGGCGTGCCTGGCCGCCGGCCTCGACTCGCACTTCCTGTGCGCCCGCAAGGTGGCGCCGCTGATGAAGGCGCAGGGGCAGGGCAGCATCGTGAACATCTCGTCCACCGCCGGGCTGTACGGCTTCGGCATGCGCACGCCGTACGCGGCGGCGAAGTGGGCGGTGATCGGCCTCACCAAGTCGCTGGCCGTCGAGCTAGGCCCGCACGGAGTGCGCTGCAACGCGATCTGCCCTGGCTCGGTGCGAGGCGACCGCATGGATGCGGTGATCGCCGCCGAGGCACAGCACCGTGGCGTGGCCCCCGAGGTGGTGGAGACCGAGTACGTGCAGGGCCAGTCGATCAAGCGGTTCGTGGAACCGCAGGAGATCGCCGACATGTGCCTGTTCCTCGCCTCACCTGCAGCGAAGATGATCTCCGGCCAGGCCATCAGCGTCGACGGCCACACCGAGACGTTCCACATCTAGCGCCATCCAGGGCGATGCGGCCGGGTCTGCGGAACGGCACGGACCGACGTACGTCTGTGGCGTGCCAGAGACTCTGCCGCGGCGGACGCGGCCGGGGCGGCGGCTGTAGCCTCGCCTCATGAGGCAGTTCAGCGCCAGGCGCGGGTGGCTCGGGGCACTCGCCGTCGTCTCCATCGCCTGCAGCGGCAGCGACCCGGGCGCTGCTCCCACCACCACGCCCGCCGGTGGTGGCGACACGACTGCAGCCACCACCACGGCCCCGGCGACCACCGAGCCGCTGTACGTCGCGCTGGAGTGGCACATGCACCAGCCCCTTTACCCGATGGTGGACGGCGCGGTCACTCGCCCGTGGGTGCGCGCCCACGCCACTAAGGACTACCTCGACATGGCCACGCGCGCTGCCGACAGCGGTGTGCCCGTCACGTTCAACGTCACGCCCAGCCTGCTGCTGCAGTTGGAGGAGATGGCCAACGGCGTCGACGACACGTACAGGGTGCACACGCGAATCGCCGCCGACCAGCTGACCGCCGAACAGCGGCAGTTCGTGCTCGACCGGTTCTTCGACACCAACTCCAAGATCGTCGAGCGCTTCCCCCGGTACGCAGAGCTGGCGGCGAAGGACCGCGACACGTTCACGACCGACGACGTGCGCGACCTGCAGGTGCTGTGGAACCTGGCCTGGTTCGACCCGACGTTCTTGGCCGAGACACCCCTGAGCGACCTGGTGGCCAAGGGCGGCGGGTTCGCCGAGGCCGACAAGGCGATCGTGATGACCGAGCAGGACCGCATCGTCGCCGAGGTGATCCCCGCCTACGCCCGGCTGTGGCAGGAGGGCCGCATCGAGGTGACGACCACACCGCTGGCCCACCCCATCCTGCCGTTGGTGGCAGACACCGACCTGTTCCTGCAGAGCGACCCGCAGGGGATCACCCCCGAAGAGCGGTTCCGCGAGTATCAGGACGCCCAGCTGCAGGTGCAGCGCGGGCTCGACGTGGCCGAACGGCTGTTGGGCACACGGCCCACCGGCATGTGGCCGGGCGAGGGCTCGGTGGCCCAGGAAGTGGTGCAGATCTTCAGCGACGAAGGCGTGCAGTGGATCGCCACCGGCGAAGACGTGCTGGCTCGCTCGCTGGATGCCGGCAGCTTCACCCGCGACGGCAACGGCACCGTCGAGCGCGCCGACGACCTGTACCGCTCATGGACCGTCAGGGCAGCCGCCGATCAGCCGCCCGTGCAGGTGGTGTTCCGCGACACCGTGCTGTCGGATCTGGTGGGCTTCGAGTACTCCGGCCGCGGCGCCGGCGAAGCGGCCGACGACCTGATCGCCCGCCTGGGCCTGGTGCGCGACCGGTTGGCGGGTAGCGAGGGCGCACACCTGGTCACCATCCTGCTCGACGGCGAGAACGCCTGGGAGTACTACGCCAACGACGGCATCGACTTCCTCGATGCGCTCTACGACCGCCTGGGCAACACTCCCTGGTTGGTGCCCACCACGCCGACGGCGTTCATGGTCGAGCATGCCGACGCCGCCCGTCCGCTGGCCCGGCTGGCGGCCGGCTCGTGGATCGGTGGCACGTTCACCACCTGGATCGGCGAGGCCGAAGAGGCCGCCGCGTGGGACGCGCTGCGCACCACGCGGCTCGACCTGCGCCGGGCACAGCAGCAGGGCACGGCCACCGACCAGCAACTGGCGGCGGCCACCGAGGCGATGCTGTGGGCCGAAGGCAGCGACTGGTTCTGGTGGTACGGCTTCGACCAGGACTCGGGCGACGACCGCTACTTCGACGGCGCGTACCGCGAGCTGCTGGGCCAGGTGTACGACGGTCTGGGGCAGGCGCGGCCGGCCTGGCTGGCGGTGCCCCTGATTCCCGATGTACCCGTCGACGCCGACGCCGAGGGTCGGTTGACCGGCTCGGCAGGCGATCTGCTGGCCACGTTCACCGACACCACGCTGCAGCTGGCGATCACCCCGGCGGCAGGTGTGGCCGGGCCGCTGGAGGTGTACATCGGTGCGCCGCGAGCCGCGGGCAACGCACGCGGCACCACGCTGGACGGGCGGGTGCTGGGCTTCGGCGCCACCCATCTGCTGCAGATCGATCTCGGTGCCGGCACGACGTGCCTCACCTCGGTGATGCCACCCGTGGGCCAGGCCGAGCTGATCACCGCCTGCCAGCCGTTGGACGGGTTGGAGGTGTCACTGCAGCAACTGGGTGGGCTGCAGCAGGGCGACCGCGTGTACCTTCGCCTGGCCGCCGCCGGCCAGTTCACGCCCGCCGGCGCGCCCGGCGCAGTGGTGGCACCCGACGTCGGCGGCGTGGAGCCGATCATGGAGCTCGCCGACCCGCAGGGCGACGACCACGGCCCGGGCAGCACCACCTATCCCACCGACAAGGTGTTCGTCCCGGGCGTGTTCGACCTGATCGGGTTCTCCTGGGGGGTCACCGACGACGAGGTCGTGTTCACCTTCGACATGGCCGCACCGGTGCAGAACCCGTGGAACTCACCGGTGGGGCTGTCGTTGCAGACGTTCGACGTGTACATCGACGGCGACCCTGGCGCCGGCACCGGCGAGCACGAGCTGGTCGCGGGTCGCGACGCGGTGCTGGCCGGCGGCGACGGCTGGGACGCTGCCGTCGTACTGGAGGGTTGGACATCGAAGGTGCTGCGCAGCACGGCCGACGGCGCGGTGGAGGACAAGCCCACCATCGGCATCACAGTCATCAGCGACCGTGGCAGGGTGATCGCACGGGTGCCGCGCTCGGCGCTGGGCCTCAGCAGCGATCCATCCACCTGGCGGCTGGGCGTTGCCGTGCTCTCGCAGGAGGGCTACCCGTCGGCGGGCGTCGACCGGGTGCGCGACGTTCAGGCCACGGCCTCGCAGTGGAAGCTGGGCGGTGGCGCGGCGACGCGCATCATCGACCTGCTGGCGCCCGAGGAGGGTACGCAGGAAGCGCTGCTGGGTGCCTCGCCGCCGGCGATCGCACTGCAGTGAGGCCGGCCGCATTGCATCGACTCGACGGCCCGCTTCGCCTCGCCGATGTCGGCGCCGGTCGGCTCGCGGGAGCGCTCAGGTGCTGTCGCGGCAGTCTTCTTCTATCGACTCCAGCTCGCCGTACGGGTCGAGATCCGGGTCGTAGGTCTCCAGGTCGCGCTGGGTGAACTGGGTGTGGAACTGCACCGCGATGCACTCGGCGCGGTCGGGTTTCCCGGTCCGGGTGATGTACTCGTACATCATCGAGCTGCGGCCGGTGAACTCGCTGATGACGAGCTCGCCGGGCACCTGCTGGCGAGCGGTCGTGCCCGGGTCGCACACGGTGGCGTACAGGTTCACGCCATCGCGGCCCACCAGCGCATCGGAGGAAGGGGGCCGGGCGCCTGCCCAGCCGTTCAGGCCTCGCTCCAACAGGTCGGCGTCGTCGCGACTGTCGGCCACGACGTGCAGGTCGAGGCAGGCGCGGCCGGCGAGCAGGTAGACCGTGTAGCGGTCGTTGCCCCATCCGTCGGAGGCGGTGAGCGCTTCATTGGAGGGCAGCCCGGTGGACAGCATCAGGTACAGCCCGAAGGGCCCCAGCTGGTTCGAGTACTGCACCTTCGCACCCAACGGGGCGGGCGGCGCGGACACTGCCTCCAGCGGGTCGCGGCGCAGGTACTTGGAGGCCGGCAGGATCATCTGGTCGAGGGCAGCGGGGGTGTCGGTACTGAACGCTGCCTGCACCAGTCGGGGGTCGTCCTCCTGCAGGGCGGCCAGGAACACCGGGCCCACCTGCTGGGCCATCGTGCGCATCGACACGTAGGTGGTGGGCACGACGGAGATCGAATCGCGATAGTCGTCGTAGCGCCGGAGCAGCGCATGCTCGTACGCCTGGCGGTCGGAGCTGTTCATGTCGGCCACGAAGAGGTCGCGCACCAGGAACGCATGGCCGATGCTGAGGCCCACCATCACCTGGAAGTCTTGGGACGTGGCGGCGGTCTGTGCCCGCTGCACCGTGTGGTACAGCTGGTCGTCGAGGGCCTGGGTGAGCACCAGTGCCAGCTCGGCCCGCACGAGCGCGGGCAGGCGCGAGGTGTCGCTGATCGCGTTGACCACGATGGCGTGCTCGTCGGGCAGATAGGTGACCGGGTTGGGCTCGAGATCGTTGATGACGGTTTCGTTCTGCAGCACCGACGACTGGCCGGCCCACAGGCCCAAGGCCCGGCCAACCGCGTCGTCGACTTTCGCGGATGCCACCATCTCGTCGGAGGTGGGGAGATCGGGGGAGGCCACCCGCTCGGCATACTGCGCTTCGGGCCCGATGAACTCGATCGTCAGCGGCGACTGGAACGTGCTGCGCGTGGTCTGCTGCACGTACTCGGCGATGGGCTGGACGTTCTCCGGCCAGGTGACGGCGGACGCGTCGTGCTGGAACGGTGCCCACCGCTGCAGGCCCCAGGCCCCGGCGGCGAACGCGACGATGCCCAGCAACAATGCGATACCGATCCATGCGCGCCGCCGCGCCGTGTTGAGTGCCATGACGGTGGGTCAGTCGTCCTGGTGTTCGATGGCGTCGAGGAACGCTTCCACGTCGTCGTCTTCGCCGCCGACGAGCCAGACCACCATCTCCTCGTCATTGCCGGCTTCGTCTTCGTCGCGCCAGGGCAGCATGCCCTCCACGCTGTAGCGGTCGACCGTGATGTCTTCGTCGTCGTCGTCGCCCACTGGCGCCACGATGGCCAGCTCGACCTCGGCGTCGGGTGGCTGGTCCTTCAGCATGTCGATGAGTTCGCTCACGCGCATGGTGTTCGCCTTTCGAGGGACGGTGGTGTCAGTTGCAGGGGGTTTGCGGTCAGTCGTCGCCCAGCCACTTGGCCGAGCGTTCGAGTAGGAACAGGCTGGCTTCGCGGCAGCGATCGAGTGTGTCGCAGAACGCCTTGTCGTCGGCCAGGTACACATCGGCCAGGTCGACCGGGATGCGAGCGACGATGGAGAGGCTGCGCTCGGGGGCGTCGGTGACGCTGGCGAACGAATCGATCGCCGACACCTCCAGCGGCAACGAGAGGCCGCCCACGCCGGCGAGCTCGGTGGCCAGCACCAGCAGATCAGGAGGGTGGGGGAGCGGCGGCAACGTCCAGGTGAAGATGAGCGGGAAGGTGAAGCCCTCCGGCGGGTCGCCCTCGGGGTCGTCGAGCTTCACCACCTCGTCTTCGAAACCCAGCAGTGCCCGCGGATCGACCTCCAGTGACAGGTGGAGGTCGATGGGGCCGTTGCACGCCTCGTCGGGGTGGAGATCCACCTCCCACAGCTGGCGCAACGAGTAGGTCTCCACGAAGTGGCGTTCGTCGTGCACGTGAAACCCGTGATCGACCGCATGGCCCTTCAGGTCGGCCACGAAACCGGCGACATCGATGACGGCCACGACCATCCTTTCCGGGTGCGCGGGTGCGGGCTGGTCGCGACACTACCGTGCGGAGCGGATGATCCATGATCGAATGAACCTGCTGCACGAGGTGGCCGACGCCGTCGCGGCCGCGTTCGCGGAAGTTCGCGACTTCGGCCCCTCGGGCGTGCGCGAGGGGCAGTACGCGCTCGACGTGGTGGCCAACGATGCGGCACTGCAGCTGCTTCGCCGCGCCGGCCTGGGCGTGCTGTCGGAGGAGAGCGAGTTCGAGGCCGGCAGCACCGGCGAGATGGTGGTGATCGACCCCATCGACGGCAGCACCAACGCCAGCCGCGGGGTGCGCTACTTCGCCACCGCGATGTGCGTGGTGGACAGCGACGGCCCGTCGATGGCCCTCGTGGCCAACCAGGCCACCGGCGAACGCTACTGGGCAGTGCGCGGAGGGGGAGCGTGGTGCGACGGCGTGCGCCTGCGCCCCTCCGACTGCGTGGACGTGGGTGACTCCATCGTCGGCCTCAACGGCCTTCCGCCACACCCGCTGGGCTACCGGCAGAGCCGGGTGCTGGGTGCCGTGGCGCTCGATCTGTGCCACGTGGCGGCGGGCGTGTTCGACGGCTACGTGGACTGCGTGCCCGACGCGCACGGTGTGTGGGACTACCTGGCCTCGGTGCTGATCTGCCGTGAGGCGGGCGCAGTGGTGGCCGATCTGCGTGGGCGCGACCTGGTGGTGCTGGACCATGCCGCCCGGCGCACGCCGGTGGCCGCAGCCACGCCTGAGCTGCACGCCGAGCTGGTGCGCCGCCGGCTGGGCATGACCGAGCCCTGAGGGCGAAGGCCCGCCAGCTGCTGGTCGGGGCAACGGGCCGACGGTGGCCGGCATGCGCCAGACTTGGTGTTCGATGACCGAGCAACCGATCCCCCGCCGCCTGCCCAACCGCACTGCCGACGAGCGCACGATGCTGCGCGAGTGGTTGGAGTTCCATCGGGCGACGTTCGCCCGCAAGCTGCAGGGTCTGACGCCGGAGCAGCTGGCGCTGCGTTCGGCCGAGCCCTCGGCGATGTCGCTGCTGGGCCTGTTGCAGCACCACGCCGAGGGCGAACGGTGGATGCTCGGCTGCCTGTTCAAGGGCGAGCCCGATGTGCCGTACTTCAGCCCGGTCGACTTCGGCGATCTCACCGGCGCCGACGAGGCAGTGGTCGCCGCCTCCTGGGCTGCCTGGTACGAGGCGTGCGGTCGCAGCCGCGAGATCGAGGCCGCGGCCTCGCTCGACGACATGACGGCCATCCCTGGCCCGTGGGAGAACGAGCCGGTCTCGCTGCGCTGGCTGCTGGTGCACGTGATCGAGGAGTACGCCCGCCACAACGGCCACGCCGACCTGCTGCGCGAGCGGATCGACGGGATCTCCGGCTGGTGACGCAGGGCGCCCGGATAAGCTGAGCGTCCCGTTTCACGGGCGCATAGCTCAGTTGGTTAGAGCGCTTCCCTTACAAGGAAGATGTCGGGGGTTCGAGTCCCTCTGCGCCCACAGTGTGATGTCGCGAGACATCCCGGACGGACCGAACCCTCATCTGGGTTCGGTCCGTTTGATTTTTCGGGGTCCTGTGGGGCCGCCGATGGGGTTGCCGGT
>JAUSLQ010000060.1 GCA_030645675.1 Actinomycetota bacterium
ACCGCGCCGCCGACTGTGGCTCCGACTGTGCCGCCGACTGTGGCTCCGACTGTGCCGCCGACTGTGCCCCCAACGACAACTGCGCCGGTCGCCCCACCCGCTGTGGCCGGGAGCACCCGCCCGTTCGGCACCACCTCACCGTGGAACACACCCACACCCGCCAACACCACCTGGTACGACTCGCAACGCCTCCACACCATGCCGATCGCAGTCAACGGCGACACGTTCCAACACTGGTGGGTCAACACCTCCAGCGTGGGCATCTACTACAGCAAAGCCACCGACCCGATCTGGACATTCAACATGCCCGCCTACATCGCGCCACTGTGGAACCGCAACCGCCCAGCACAGACCTTCCAGGTCCGCGCCCCCGCGAACATGATCGACGGCGGCGATGAGGACCACATCCTCGTCGTCGTCGACGGCACCCGCTACTACGAAGTGTGGAACGCCCTCGTCGACCCCGTCACCCGCACCGTCACCAACCGAGCATCAGGCCCCGGCTGGGCAACAGGCGACTTCGTCAACGGCCCAGGCGCCGGCACCACCGCCACCAACGACGGCGTCCGAGCCGCCAACTTCTCCTGGGCCGCCGGACTGATCACCGGCCGCGACATCGCCGCCGGCAGAATCGACCACGCCCTGGTCGTCGCCCTGCCACACTCCATGCTCAAAGCAGGCGGCACCCCCGACTACGTCTGGCCCGCAACCGCCTGGGACAACGGCGGCGCACAAGGACCGATCAAGATGGGAAGCCGCCTCGGCATCCCCGCCGGCACCCCCCGCCCCGCCGGACTATCCCCCCTCGGCAACCAGATGTTCGATGCACTCGTCACCTACGGAGCCTTCGTCGGCGACTACTGCGGCGGACCATGGCCCATGTTCTACGTCGACAAGTTCACCGTCACCGAAGACCAAATGCGACCACTCTTCACCTGGTGGGAACACGCCGGCAGCAGCGACATGGAAAAGCTCGGCCCCCTCCTCCGGGTAGCCAACTACCAACCATGACAACCCCCGGCACACAGCCGACACATTCGTCATCGTTTCGTCATGTTCGGCTATACTGGCCACATCGGCGGACATCGCCGGCGAGCGGGCGCTCGACGCTGCACCACACTGGAGAGACGCTCTGATGAACCGACGAATCTGGCGATGGGCTGCCTTCCCCCTGGTCCTGGTGGCGCTGCTGGTCAGCCATGTCGCCACGCCCGCGGCCAGTGCTCCCCGCGCAGTCACCGAGTCCGTGCACAGCGGTGCGGCTGCGATCGCGGTCGCGCAGCGCCAGCATCAGCGGCTGGAAGCCACACGCGGTGGAAGGCCCTTCGCCGCCAACTCGCCCTGGAACACGCCCACCCCCGCCGGCACCCAGTGGTTCAATCATGTGCGCTTGCGCCAGCTCGCCACACCAGTGAACGGCAGCACCGTGCTGCACTGGTGGGTCAACACCGACAGCGTGGGTGTCTACTACTCCTCCCCCAGCGACCCGATCTGGACGTTCGACCTGCCCCGGCTCGACGCGGCCCTGTGGCATCGCGTGCGACCCGCCACCACGTTCACCGTGCGCGCCCCGGCCGATCTGATGGACGGAGGCGACGAAGACCACGTGGTCGTACTCGTCGACGGCGACACCTACTACGAGGTGTGGAACGCCCTGGTCAACCCCGCCACCCGCCGGGTGACCGTCCGGTCGCAGGGAGCACCCTGGGCCGTCGGCAGCATCACCAACGGCCCCGGCGCCGGTTCGCCCAACAACGACGGCACCCGCGCCTCCAACCTGTCGTGGGCCGGGGGCCTGATCACCGGCGACGACCTGCAGCGCGGCTCCATCGATCACGCGCTGGCTCTCGCGATCACGGCGCCGATGCTGAAGGCCGGCGCCACACCGGACTACCGCTGGCCCGCCACCGCGTGGGACAACGGCGGTGCCTACGGCCCGATCAAGATCGGCAGTCGCATCGGCATCCCGGCGGGCACTCCACGCCCGGCAGGCCTCAGCCGGCTGGGCAACATGGTGTTCGACGCGCTGCAGCGCTATGGGGCGTTCGTGGGCGACTTCTGCGGTGGCCCCTGGCCTCAGTTCTACGCCGACAAGCGCACGGTGACCGAGGAGCAGATGAAGCCGCTGTTCGCCTTCTGGGAGTACGGCGGCTCGTCGGACATGGAGAAGATCCAGCCGCTGCTGCGGGTCGCCGACTACCAACCGTAGCGAGCAGGCACTTCCACCGAACTGGTAGCCTGCGCGACGCGACGGCGGCTTCATCGGCATGTGCGTTGTCGCGACCCTGCTCATGGAACCACCGCGACATCCCCCTTCGCCGCAGTGCACGTTGGTCACCCCCACGTACCTGCCCGACCTCGCCCGTTGCGAGCTGCTGGTGGAGTCCGTGCAACGGTGCGCGCCGACGCTGTCGCACCACCTCGTCGTCGACCATCGCGACCTCCGCCACTTCCAGCATCTCTCCGACCGGGCCACCATCATCACGTCGGAAGATCTGCTGCCGTGGTGGGTGCGCCGCCTACCGGGCCGCAAGTCGTTGTGGCTCAGCCTGCGATCGCGGCCAACACGCGGCTGGATCATCCAGCAGGTGTTGAAGATCGCCGTCGCCAGCAGGGTGGGTGCCGACGTCTCCATGTTCTGCGACTCCGACGTCGCGTTCGTGCGCCCGTTCGACACCAGCAAGGTGCTCACCGACGACTCGGTGGCACTGCTCGACGTGGAGTTCGTCAACGACGAGGTGCAACGCTGGACCACCACGGCAGCAGGCCTGCTCGGGCTCGACGCCACGACGGTGCCGGCCCGCGGCCACGTCGGCAACCTCATCTGCTGGCGGCAGCCGAACGTGGTGGCGATGATCGACCGGATCGAGGCCGTCACCGGCCGCGATTGGCGGGCCGCGCTGATGCGGCTCCCCACGTTCTCCGAGTACATCCTCTACGGCACCCACACGCGGGGCGTGCAGGGGTACTCGATGTCGGGGCACCACCCCTCCACGGTTCCGCTGGTGAAGGCGTCATGGGGCGTCGACATGCGCGACGAGCGGTCGTTCGACGACTTCTTCTCATCGTTCGACCCGGCGACGGTCGCCGTGATGATCCATTCCAAGGACGGCATCGACCCCACTCGCTACCGACGCCGGCTCGAGCAGCTGTGGGCCGAGGCCACGTGACCGTGCAGCGGGTGAAGCTGTTCGGTCTCGACTTCGTCGGCGACGCCACCATCGAGCAGGTGGCCGAGCACGTGCTGGTCGGCGGCGGAACGGAGGTCGCGCCGGAAGGCTGGCGCACCCTGGTGACCCCGAACGTCGATCACCTCGTGCGCTACGCCCAACACCCCACGGAACGCGCCGTGGCCGTCGACGCCGAGCTGGTGCTGCCCGACGGTGCACCCATCATCTGGGCCAGCCGCCTGCTGGGCAGCCGCCTGCCGCGCCGCCTCACGGGCAGCGACTTCTTCTCCGCCTGGTGGCCGCAGATCTGCGCGCAAGGGCTGCCGGTGGTGATCGTCGCCAGCAGCAACGAACTGGCGGCCATGTTGCGCGCCGAGCATCCCGAGGCGGAATGCATCGTGCCGCCGATGTTCGAGGCCACCGATGCTGCTGCGATCGCAACTCTGGCCGGACAGATCGACGATGCGGTCAGCCGTGTGCGGCCTTCGGCGGTGGTGGTCGGCCTGGCGATGTCCAAGGGCCACGAACTGGAGCGGGTGGTGCGGTCGGCGGCGCCTCCAGACGGCACCGCACCCTGGTTCATGCTGCTCGGGGCATCCGCCGAGTTCTACGTCGGGCTGCAGCGCCGGGCTCCCGGCTGGATCCAGCGCGGCGGGCTGGAGTGGCTGTACCGGCTGGTGTCGCACCCACGCCGGCTGGCCAAGCGCTACCTGGTCGACGACATCGCGTTCGTGCCGCTCGTGTGGCGCGAGTGGCGCAGCACACGCCCGCGGTCAGGCGCGAGCTAGCGACGCCTGCAGACCGGCCACGAACTCGGCTCGCCGGGCGTGCATGTCGTCGTGGTCGTATCCCTTGGCGACCTCGTAACCGGCGTCGCCGTACGCCGCCCACCGGGCTCGCTCGCCGGGCTCGGCCATGGCTTGCACGGCAGCGGCCAAGGCGACGGCATCGCCCACGGGAAGCAGGCGGCCGGTGACCCCGTCGTCGACGATGGAGCGCAGCCCGCTGGTGTCGGAGACCAGCACCGGCACCCCTTGCGAGAACGCGTCGAAGACGTTGCGCGGCTGCTCGTCACCGAGACTGGGCACCAGCAGCACGTCGGCGCCGCGCAGCACGGCGAAGAACTCCGGCCCGTACGGCACGGGGGCACCCAGCACGACGTGCACGTGCTGTGCGGCCGCGGCAGCTGCTTCCACTCGCGGCCGCAGCTGACCGCCGCCCATCACGGTGAAGGTGAAGTCGTTGCCAGGCAGGTCGAGCAGCTCGATCGCCTCCAACAGCACGTCGATGCCCTTCCCGGGGTCGAGCCGGCCGAGGAACATCAGGTGCAACGGCCGGGCAGCGGCGGTTGCCCGGGCCTCGGCGACCTGCGCCGGAGTGGCCAACTCTTCGTGCAGGAACCACGACGCCGGTGACACGAGGTGCGGACAGCCCGGCCGCAGGAAGTGCTGGTACACCGGCTGCGACACGAAAGCGAACGCGGCCCGCCGGAACAGGAATCCGTTGATGCGTTCGGCCACTGCCGCGCGCAGGCGGTGCTTCCACTTCGGGGTCACCCCGGGCGGCACCCGCCAGGGCGACGATTCGATGAACGTGTACCACGGCACCTTGCGCAACCGGGCGGCCGGCGCGGCGACCCAGCCATAGGGAATCGGGTGTTCGACGAACCCCATGAAGGCGACATCTGGCCACGCCAGGTTGCGCCAGATCCTCCAGATCGCACGAAACCAATCGCCGGACAGCAGGTACTTCGGCAGGTTCGTGGCGTGCGGCAGACCGCGGAACTCGCATCCTGGCAGCCGCGATCGCACTGTGCCCGCAGGCGGCGAGTCGACCTCGACCATCGGGCACAGCACACGCACTTCACTGCCGAAGTACGTGTGGCGGCTGAGGTCGCGCTCCCACAGCGGATCGAGGAAGATGGTGCCGTCGGGCGTGCGATAGGCAGGAATGCCCGTGAGGTGCAAGTAGCGCTGGAACACGATCCTCCCGAACGTTCACGCCCGAGGCTACCTGCAGGGCACGATGCAACGGATACGCTGGCGGTCGCGACCTCGGTCCGGAGAGCCCGCATGCAGCACCCCCACACGCGTCCGCCCATCACCTACGTCGCGACCCACTTCCCCGCGGTCTCGCACACGTTCATCGCCGACGAGATCGACGCGCTCGAGCACTTGGGCGTCGAGGTCCGTGTCGTGTCGATCAACACCGTCTCCGACGCCGACCGGCAGGCCGACACCCGCGGCAGGCATCGGCACACCACGTACCTCAAGGCCACTGCCAGGTGGCGGGTGGTGGTGGCCGTGGCCGCCACCATGCTGCGCCATCCGTCGGTGCTGGCCATCCCGCTGCGCTCCGGCCCGCCCGGGCTGCGGCCGCGGCTGTGGCGCTGCTTCCACCTCGCGGAGGGAATCCTGGTCTTCCGCGCAATGCGCCGTTCGGGCAGCACCCACGTGCACGCCCACTTCGGGCAGACACCTGCCTCCATCGCCTGGTACGCGGTCGAGGTGGCCCATCGCCACCGCCACTGCGCCGAGTACCGATGGAGCGCCACGATCCACGGCTGGCACGAGTTCGTCGACGAGAGCGAGGCCCAGCTGCGTCAGAAGGTCGCGTCCGCATCGTTCGTCGCCTGCATCTCCGACTTCACCCGCGCCCAGCTCATGCGCATCAGCGAGCCGGCCGACTGGCCGAAGTTGCACGTCGTCCGCTGCGGCATCGACGTCACCCGGTTCACGTTGCGCGAGCACGAGCCGGCCCAATCCCCACCGCGCATCGCGCTCGTGGCGCGCGTGTCGGCGGAGAAGGGCCACGCGGTGCTCATCGATGCAGTTGCCCTGCTGCGCGAGCGAGGCATCACTGTCGCGGTAGATGCGGTCGGCCCCGAGCCGGACGGCCACGGGGCCTTGCTGCGCCAACGGGCGGAAGCCGCCGGCATCGCCGAGGCGATCACGTGGCACGGCCCGCAGCCCCCCACGCGCGTGGCCGAACTGCTGGGTGCAGCGGATGTGTTCTGCCTGCCCACCTTCGCCGAGGGGCTGCCCGTGGTGATCATGGAGGCCATGGCGCGCGGGCTGCCGGTCGTCACCACCTACATCAGCGGCATCCCCGAGCTGGCGATCGACGGCGACACCGCATTGGTGGTGCCGGCCGCCCGCGCCGATCTCCTGGCCGACGCGTTGGCCCGCCTGCTGGCCGACGCGACTCTGCGCGCCCGCCTGGTGGCCGCCGCCGCCGCCGCCGTCGCCACTCGTCACGACATCAGATCGAACGCGACAGCGCTCGCCGCGTTGTTCGACGAAGCAGCGGAAGTCGCCTCCACATGACCGGCGACCTCCCCGGCACGGCGGTCTCCACCAGCCACCTGCGGTCCTTCCTCCAGCTGTGCCGAGAGGACTACGCGACCCACGGGCGCGATGCCACGCTGCCCGGCTTCCGTGCTGTCGTGGTGCATCGCTTCGGCAACTGGCGCCTCACCGTCGAGCCTCGCATCCTGCGCGCTCCGCTCACCCTGCTCTACCGTTTCCTGTATCGCTGGGTGCGCAACCGCTACGGCATCGAGCTGCCCCACTGCGCCGTCGTCGGCCGGCGCGTGTGCGTCGAGCACCAAGGCGGCATCGTCGTGCACGGCAGTGCAGTCATCGGCGACGACAGCACCATTCGCCAGGGCGTCACCATCGGCAACCGGCATCTGCACGAGCCGCACAAGGCTCCCGTCATCGGTCGGCGCGTCAACATCGGCGCCGGAGCGGTCATCCTCGGCGGCATCGTCATCGGCGACGATGTCGCGGTCGGCGCCAACGCCGTCGTGCTCGACGACGTGCCCGCCGGGTGCACCGTGGTGGGCCCGAAGGCGATCATCCGTCAGCCCCCTCCCACCACATGAGCAGCTCACCTGGGTCGGCCATGCACACCGTCGTCGTCGCGGTGTGCACGTTCCGCCGCAACAGCCAACTGGCCGCCCTGATCGAGCGCATCGACGGGCTCGCCGGCACCGAGGTCGCCGACGGCACCATCGCGATGGTGGTGGTCGATGACAGCCCCGAAGGCGGAGCCGCCGAGGTGGTGGCGCGGCTTCGAGCCGACGTCGCGATGCCCCTCGAGTACCGGCACACCGCCTCGGCCGACATCGCCATCGCCCGCAACTGCGCGATCGAGACGGCAATGGCGCTCGGCGAGTTCGTCGCCTGCCTCGACGACGACTGCGTGCCGGATCCCGGGTGGCTGCGCGAACTGCTGCGCGTCGCCCGCGCCCGTCACGCCGACATCGTGGTGGGTCATCGCGTCTTCTTCGCCGCACCGGAGGCGCCCTCCTGGCTCAGCAGCGAACCGTTCCTCGAGGAGAACGCGCTCTACGCCGACGAGAGCGTCCCTTCGTCTGGAAACACGGCCAACGTGCTGCTGCGGTCCGGCTGGCTCGCGGCCAGCGGGGTGCGCTTCCGCGCCGAGTTCGGCAAGGTGGGCGGCGAGGACATGGTGTTCTTCGCCGACGCCGGCGCTGTCGGCGCCGAGATCCGTTTCGCAGCGGGCTCTGTCTCGCACGAGCCGTGCGACGGGCGCCGCGCGACGTTCCGGTACCAGCTCTGGCGCCAGGCCTGGCTGGGGAACAACGAGGCCGTGATCAACCGTTCCACGCATGCGGTCGCTCCGCTGCGCCTGCTCCTGCGCGGCGCCAAACGCACCGCCCGCGGCGTGCTGCACCCGGTCATCCGACTTGCGCACCGGTCGTCGCCGCAGTTCCGGTGGGCCCTTGCGTTCGCCGGCCGCGGCGTGGGGCTGATCCTCGGCGTCTTCGGCGTCCGAGTGCAGCACCGCAGCTGAGCCCCAACCCCGCCGGGCCCGGCAAGGGCACTCGCCCCCTCACCCCGCCGAGGAGACCTCGGGTTCGATGCCCACGGGCTGGGCCTCGCCGACCTGCCGCCAGTCGTTGCGCACCCGCCACAGCATCACCCAGGCGGCGATCGCCAGCACGGTGTCGCTGACGTACGAGCCGATCACCGCGCCCTTCCACGACATGCTGGGGATCAACGCGACGTACACCCCCATGGCCACCGTCGCCGACAGCGCGATGCACACCAGCCGCACTCGAGGGTGCCCCAGCCCCATGATCGCGTTGAGCGGGAAGTGGGTGAAGCCGCGCACGATCATCAGCGGCGCCAGCCAGCGGGTGATGGAGACGGCCCCACCGAACCCGTCACCCACCACGAGAGGCAGGGCGAAAGGCGCTGCGATGATCAGTACCGCTGCGGCCACCGTGCAGTACACCGTGGTGGCCAGTGTGTACTTGGCGGCACGGCGGAAGTGGTGCCCGACGCCTGGGTCGACGAACGTGCGGTAGCTCGAGGTGACCAGGGCGTTGATCGGTATGACGGCCAGCATCACCAGCCGATAGGCGGCAGAGTAGAGACCGACGTCGGCGCCGAGGTCGTTGGCCGACATCGTCAGCTTGTCGCCGTCGTTGTGCAGGTTGAACACCCAGATCGTCGACGACACGGTGACCGTCGTTCCCAGGTGGTCGCGGCGCACGCGGCGCAGCCGGCGAGGTACCCCGAGCGTCGAGGTGACCTTGAGGAAGACCACCACGCCCACCACGATGCACGCGATGGCGTACACCAGGCCGTACGTGCGCAACGTGAGCTGGTCGGTGACGAACAACGCGACGACGGCGACCACCTTGATGACCACCGGGATCAGCTGCAACGGCACCGTCGACCGGAAGCCGACGACGATCAGGCGCAGGGTGGACGACACCTGCACCAGTGCTGCGCCGAACAGCTCGGCAGCCATGAACAGCACGATGGTGAGAGTGGACACACGCGGCAGCAGGAACGGCGACAACGCCATCACGATGCCCACGGCCAGCGCGATGCAGCAGACGTAGATCGTGAAGAACTGGGTGCCGACCGTCTTCACGTCGTTGCCGATCGCGTGCTGCAGCATCGCCAGGCCGGGCCCGATGTGCGCAAGCGCGATCGAGATGCCGATGAGGCTGTACATCGCCGCGAACGAGCCGTAGTCGGCAGGGCCGATGCGACGGCTGAGCATGGCGAAGAACACGAACGTGCCCACCAGCTGTGCGCCTTCTATGGCAAGGCCGGACATGCCGTCGCCCAGTGCTTGGCGGCCGATGCCGAGGCGGCGCAGACCCTTCGCCATCACGCCCGAGTCGTGGGACGGTGTGTCCTGGCTCACGTCGCGCGGCCGCTCGCGACTGGGTACCGCCCGGCGATTCGACGCCTGACCCGAGGCGGCGCCGACGCCGCCCGCAGGGGCGCACCGCTGGTGCCCTTGAACGAGCCGAACACGATCAGCAGCGCCGGCCAGATGCCGAACGCGGTGAGCGACTCGGAGAACCCGACGAGGATGATGACGGCGACGACGAGCAGCGCCATGCGACCCAGCGGGTCGCCTCGCAGCAGGCCGCGCCAGCCCACGCGGGCGGTGCTGACCACCTGCACGAGATAGAGCACCAACCCGACGATGCCCAGCCTGAGCATCAGGTCGAGCGGTGCGCTGTGGCTCTCCGCGACGAGGAAGCCGTTGTGCAGGTTGATGGCGAGGATGGGATCC
The DNA here is from genome assembly GCA_030645675.1 of Actinomycetota bacterium. Taxonomy (GTDB): domain Bacteria; phylum Actinomycetota; class Acidimicrobiia; order Acidimicrobiales; family Ilumatobacteraceae; genus UBA668. The sequence continues at coordinate 9,741 of JAUSLQ010000060.1, forward strand.
ACCCAGATGTTCTGCCAGACGCCGTAGCCGTACCCCAGCCATGGTCGCTGACGGATGGCAGTGGTGACGCCTTCCCAGATCACGGTGCGGCTGGAGAAGGTGAGGTCTTTGCCGCTGAGGCGGACGATCGAGTTGAAGCTCTGCGCGACCACCACGCCCAGCACCATGGTGCTCGCGACCATCAGCGACCCGGCGGCGCGACCGAGGCGTGCGACCACGCCGAGGTAGCTCGACAACACCATGTTGAGGAACACCAGGACGGCCAGGGTGGCCAGCCCGGTGGTGGTCTGCCCGAAGAAGAGCAGCACCGCCACGAAGGCGACGAACCCGCGCCGGAACCGCCGATCGGGGTGGAAGCACAGCACCGCGGCGGCGATCACCAGCAGGCAGGGCGCCATCGTGTTCTTGTGCACGAACGCGCCACGGAGGCCGGGCGCCGGCCCCCAGTTCTGGTAAGCGAGGCCCGGCTGCACGGCCAAGGCGACGAAGATGAGGCCGATGGCGATGTATCCGCTGCGCAGCAAGCACCGTACAAAAGCGTCCTTGCCGAGCAATTGCGCGAGCACAACGA
>JAUSLQ010000061.1 GCA_030645675.1 Actinomycetota bacterium
GATGTTCGACAGGTTGATGCCCGAGCCGGAGCCACCCTTGAAGATGACGCCCTCTTCCTTGTACCAGTTGAGGATGCCATCCATCGTGTCGTCGACGGCGAGGATGAAGCACGCGCTGGCCTGCTGGGGCACGCCCTTCACGCCGATGTTGAACCACACCGGGCTGTTGAACGCCGCCCGCTGGGTGACCAGGATGTACTTCAGCTCGTTGCTGAACGCATCGATCTCGGCCTGGTCGGCGAAGTAGCCGCCTTCGATGCCCCAGGTGGTGACCGTGTCGGCGACGCGGTCGATGACCTGCTTCAACGACCACTCGCGCTCGGGCGTGCCGAGGGTGCCGCGGAAGTACTTCTGGGCGACGATGTTGGTGGCGTTCAGCGACCAGAAGGTGGGGAACTCGACGCCCAGCTGCTCGAACGCGACGGTGCCGTCCTTCCAGTTCGAGATGCGCGCGTCGCGACGCTCCCACTCGACTTCGTCGTATGGGTGCACCCCGGCCGCGGTGAAGTGGCGGTTGATCCCGATGGTGAGGCGATCCGGGGCCAATGACATGTGGGTGCTCCTTGCATTGCAGACGACGACTTCGGTGGCTGTGTGGGGCTGACCACAAGATGTGGGGGCTTGGAAGCCACCATTCCCCCGCGCACCACAAGAGATTGAGATTACAGCACTGTAGTTACAGCCGTGTCAATGCCCAACCTGCGCGACCGGCCGCAACCTGCGGCAGCGTGGCGGCGGCGCAAGGGACACAGGTTCGGGAACCCTCGCCCCACAGCGCCACACCAGCAGGTACCCGAGCGGGAGGGCACCCAACCAACGTGTCGCTGTCCATCCGCGCCCTTGCACCGCTGCCAGCTACGGCCATCACCCTAGGGCCACCCCCCTGTGGGGAGGAAGGGGTACAAGGGTGTGAATTACCGTGTGGATTGTGGGTGAACCCTGTGGGAACGGAGGGTGACCAGGCAGGGGTTATCCACATATCCACAGGCTGAGCCACAGAGCGTGGCGGGGCAGACGGTGCCAGTCGCTCGCCTGACCGCATGGGGTCGCCGCGTTGCCGATCAGACTGCGGCGACCGCGACGGGGATTCCGTTCAGCACCGAGGTGCCGCTGAGCGGGTCGATCGCGAGGTGATCGGCCAGCACGTTGCTGTTCACCCCGGCCCGTTCGGCGGCCACCCGCAGGCGGGTGCCGGGCAGGTCGTGGCCCCAGCCGTGGGGCAGGCTGACCACGCCTGGCCGCACGGCGTCGGTGACCTCCACGGGGGCCACCACCGCGCCGACCCGGCTGCGAACCTCGGCAGCCCCGCCGTCGACCAGGCCCAGCCGGGCGGCGTCGTCGGGGTGCACCTGCAGCGTGCAGCGGGCCTTGCCCTTCACCAGCACCTCGATGTTGTGCATCCACGAGTTGTTGCTGCGCAGGTGCCGGCGGCCCACCAGCAGCAGCCCGCGCTCGCCGCCGGCCTGGGCTGCGTGGGCGGCTGCTGCTGCCTGCAGACGGGCGAGGTCGGCCATCAGCACCGGGTGGTTCAGCTCGATCCTGCCGCTGGGCGTGCGCAGGATCTCCGGCAGGCGCGGTTGCAGCGGGCCGTAGTCCACCCCGTGGGGGTTGGCCCGCAGCCGTTGCAGGCTGGCCCCTTCGGGTGCGGCGCCGAACCCGGCGCCGAACGGGCCGGTCTGCAGCATGAAGTCGATCATCCGCGCCGGGCCCGGCTCGCTGCCCAGCAGGGAGAGGATCTCGCCGGCTTCGCGGCCGTGCAGCGGCGAGCGCTGGTCGGCCACCGCGCTCTGCACCAGGGCCTGGATGCCCATGTCGTCGGCCAACGACGGCTCGGCGTCGGGGCCGAGGCCGGCCGCCACCAGGCCCAGCTTGGCCAGGATCTCCCACTCGTCGGGCTGGCCCTCGTCGCGGGGCAGCACCGGGTCGCTGTAGTTGGCCACGTTGCGCACGGCGAACTGCAGCAGCAACAGGTCGTAGTGGTCGCGCTGCAACTGCGACGGGGGCGGCAGCACCACATCGGCGTGGCGGGTGGTCTCGTTCAGGTACATGTCGACGCTGACCATGAACTCCAGCTGCGCGAGCGCAACATCGAGTTGCCGGCTGTGCGGGGTGCTGAGCACCGGGTTGCCGGCCACCGTGATCAGCACCTTGATGCCCTCGTCGCCTGCGTCGGTGATCTCCTCGGCCATGGCGGCCGCCGGGTACTCCCCCATCACCTCCGGCAGACCGCGGGCGACGGTGGCGCCGCGACCGGTGGAGAAGCCCTTGCCGCTACCCGGCTTGCCGCGGGTGGTGGCACCGCCGGCGACGGGGGTCGTGAACATCGCGCCACCGCGGCGATCGAGGTTGCCGGTGAGCGTGTTCACGACGTCGATCAGCCACGAGGTGGTGGTGCCGAACCCCGATACCCCGTGCGAGGTGTCGCCGAAGCCGGCGGTGGTGGTACCGATGCGGCCGTACACACTGCCGCTGGGTGCCGCCGCCAGGCCGCGGGCGACCATGCGGATGTCGGCCGGTGACAGCCCGGTGGCCGCGGCAACTGATTCCGGGGTGAACGACGCGCACGCGGCCACCACCTCGTCGAGCCCCTGCAGCCAGGGCGTCACGTGGTCGCCGACGGCGATCAGCCCTTCCTCGGCCAGGGTGGTGACCATCGCTGCCAGCAGCAGCGGGTCGGTGCCGGGGATGATGGGCAGCCAGTGGTCGGCCTGCTCGGCCGTGCGGCTGCGCCGTGGGTCGGCCACCACCACCGTGCCACCGCGGGCCTGGATCGCTTCGATGCGGCCGGGGAAGTCGGGGGCGGTGCACAGGCTGCCGTTCGACGCGTAGGGGTTGGCGCCGAGGATGACGAGGAAGTCGGTGTGGTCCAGGTCGGGTACCGGCACGCTCACGGCGGTGCCGAACACGTAACCGGCAGCCACCTGGCGGGGCGCCTGATCGACCGTGGAGGCGCTGAACCGGCGGCGGGTTCCCAGCGCCTGCAGCAGCGACCTGTTGTACAGCATCGCCGACAGGCTGTGCGCGCTGGGGTTACCCATGTACACCGCCACCGCCTCGCGCCCGTGGCGGCCGATGATCTCCGGCAGGCGATCGGCGATGACGGCCCAGGCCTCGTGCCACTCGACCTCCACGTGCACCCCGTCGCGCTTCACCAGCGGCCGGCGCAGGCGATCGGGGTCGTCGTGCAGTTGCTTCAGCGTGCTTCCCTTCGGGCAGATGAAGCCCTTGCTGAAGACGTCGGCCTGGTCACCGCGGATGCGCGTGACCTGGCCACCCTTCACCGTGATCTCGAGGCCGCAACCGGCCTCGCACAGCGGGCAGGTACGGAAGGCGGTGCGCGTCATGTCGTGATCGATCCCCATGGATGACATCCTGTCAGCAATGCGACGCCTGTTTCCCCAGCCTGCCGACGACATCTCGGTGGTGGAGTGCTGCACCACCGCGCGGCCCCGCCCCGCCGACCGGCCCTACGTGATGTTGTGCATGGTGGCCAGCATCGACGGCTCCACCGTGGTCGACGAGAACTCGCGTGCGTTGTCCAGCCCCACCGACCAGCAGATGCTGCTGACGCTGCGCACGTTCGCCGACGTCATCGTGGTCGGCGCGGGCACTGTGCGCGCCGACCGCTACGGCCCGCCGAAGGTGCCCGGCCAGCGGATCGCCGTCGTGTCGCGGTCCGGTCGGTTCGATTTCGATTCGCCGCTGTTCACATCCGGCGCAGCGCTGATGATCCTGCCGGTCGACGCACCCCTGGTACCGGTGCCCTCGGTGCGCGCCGGTGTGGGTGAGGTCGACCTCGCCGCCGCCATCCGCATGCTCGACGCACAGGTGGTGCAGGCCGAAGGTGGGCCGTCGATCAACGGCATGCTCGCCGCCGGCGACCTGCTGGACGAGGTGAACCTGACCGTGTCGCCGCGGCTGGCGGGGGGCGACGGGCCACGGGTCACCAACGGCGGCGCCGCGGTGTCGCACCGCATGCACCTGGCCCAGGTGTGCGAAGCCGACGACGGCTTCCTGTTCACCCGCTATCTGCGGGCGCGCTGACTGCTGCGGCTCAGGCCAGTGCCTTGGCCATCAGCGAGATCTCCAGCACGGCACCGGCATGTACCGCTGCTTCGCCGCCGGACAGCGTGGGGCCAAGCTCGACGATGAACGACATCGCCTCGGCCACCGAGGTGCGCACCCAGGTGGCAGCGACGCCCGTGTAGGTGCCGCCGCTGACCGTCTCGTACGGCAGGCCCGTGAGCTCGGCGTAGCGCAGGCGCAGCGGGCCGTCGCTGCGGTTCGAGGGCGAGATGCGGTAGAGATCCTGGTGGTACCACAGCGTCAGCGTGGGCTGGATGCGTTGGGTGAAGGCGATGAACGCCTGCGTCTCGGGCTCGCTGGCCGGGCCGGTGCCGCTGTACTCCCACTCGCCCACCTGGCCGATCGCTGTCCAGTCGTGCGGGAAGTTGCGGTTCAGGTCGACCTCGTTGCCGTTCCCGCGCACGTCGTTGGCCACGCCGTCGGGGTTCATCGCGTCCATCAGCCACAGGTCGATCCCCGTGGGGACGGGCATGGTGCGCAGGTGCTCGAGGATGGCGAGCCCGGCGTTCTCGTTGCCGTGGATGACACCGACGATCAGGATGACGGTTCCACCCGGAGTGCCTCGGTGGCTGGCGACGATGGGCCGCCCCTGCACGGAGAAGCCGATCGTCTCCTGGCCGAGGAAGTCGGCCGAAGCCTGGGTGAAGCCGGGCGCCGTCGTGACGGGCGCGGTCGTCGGGGCGGTCGTCGGGGCGGTCGTCGGTGCAGCCGTAGCGACGGTGGTGGACGAGGTCGTCGACGAGGACGTGGACGTGCTGCTGCTGGTGGACGTGGCAGCCGCCGTGGTGGAAGGCGGTGCAGTGGTTGCCGGCAAAACAGTGGTAGGCGTGCCGACGGCCTCGCTGCTGCTGCACGCGGCCAGCATGCAGGCGGCCGCGAGCGCTGCGCCGGCCACGCGGTTCACGAGCGCTGCAGCTTCTTCAGCAGCACCAGCTCGCGCTGGAAGTCGGCTGCGGCGTCGAAGCCTTTGTACACGCTGGCGAAGCGCAGGTAGGCCACCTCGTCGAGGCGGCGCAGCCGCTCGAGCACCTCCACCCCGATCACCTGCGTGGGCACTTCCGGCCCTTGCAGACGCACCTCGTCTTCGATCGCCTCGGCGAGCTGCTCGATCTGCTCGCCGGCCACAGGCCGGCCCTTGCATGCTGCAGCTACACCAGCGATCAGCTTCGCCCGATCGAACGGCTCACGAACACCGTTGCTCTTCACGACCGTCAGCGGCACCTCTTCCAGCCGCTCATAGGTGGTGAACCGGTGAGCACACGACCCGCAGACCCGCCGGCGCCGGATGGCCGTGCCGTCTTCCGCCTCGCGCGAATCGATGACCTTCGTGTCGTCGACGTGGCACTTCGGGCAGCGCATGGCCACCCAGGCTATCGCCGCGCCTCACGGCAGGGATATCGACTGCCCCACGGCCAGCGAGGCGCCACCGTTGAGTGCCACCAGCCGGTCGACGTAGGCCACGTGCGGGGCGCTGCCGTGGAAGCGCTGCGCGATCGACCACATGGTGTCGCCCGGCTGCACCGTGTAGCTGAGCGGCGTGTAGCTGAGCGGCGTGTTGCTGAGCGATGCGGAGGCTGCTGGACGAACCGTGGAGGTGGAGGCAGGGGCACCCCCACGGTTCGCCAGGACGTTGCCGGCCCCGAGCCAGAGGACCACGACCATGAACACGAACACCAGTGCCACCAGCAGCCGCCGGCGTACGTAGACCTGGGTGGTGGGCCGGGGGCCGGCAAGACGGGCAGGAACGATCACGGTGTACGGGGCGAGGGTGGCAGCCATGAGGGTTCCTTCCGGGACTGGCGACACCTGAAAGCGAACAGGTGTTGCACGAACGACTGTTCGAGTGTGCCACGAACAATCGTTCGACGTCAACCCCGAGGCGAACATTTGTTGCACGAACGGGTGTTTGACCTGTTCGACGAACGCGTGTACGCTGCACGCATGGCTGAACGACTCACTGCCCGCCAACGCGGCATCCTTGACATGATCGAGACCAGCATGCGCGAACGCGGCTACCCGCCCAGCGTGCGCGAGATCGGCGAGGCCGTGGGCCTCACCTCGCCCTCCACGGTGCACAGCCACCTCGCGTCGCTGCAGCGCCTGGGCTACCTGAAGCGCGACCCAACCAAACCGCGTGCCATCGAGGTGCGGTTCGATCCCTCGTCGGGCGCCGCCATCGAGCGCCGTCCCGTGCGGCACGTGCCCCTGGTGGGCGATGTCGCCGCCGGCACCGACGTGCTGGCGCAGGAGAACGTGGAAGAGCTGTTCCCGCTGCCGGAAGACTTCACCGGCGACGGCGACCTGTTCATGCTGCGGGTCCGTGGCGATTCGATGATCGAGATCGGCATCATGGACGGCGACTTCGTGGTCGCCCGCGCGCAGGCCACCGCCGAGAACGGCGACATCGTCATCGCCGGCATCCCTGGCGAAGAGGCCACGGTGAAGACGTACCAGCGCAAGGGCAACACCACCACGTTGGTGCCCGCCAACCCGCGCCTGCAGCCGATGGTGTTCACGAGCGACGAGGTGCAGGTCTTCGGCCGCGTCGTCACCGTGATGCGCCGCCTCTGATCACATCGTTGCCGGTCAGCGCGTGCAGAGCAGTTCTGCACGCGCTGGGCGTCTCGCCACACGGTGAGAGCACACGGTCAGAGCACACGCTCGAAGCGCATGGCTGGAGTGCGCGTCAGGCCGCGCGGCCGCTGGTTGTCGCCGGCGCCCTTGCTACTGCGGTGGAGGTGCTCCCCACCCGGGCTCCGTGGCGGGGGCCTGCTGCTGCGGCCATTGCGGCTGCGGAGCGCCGTTCGGCTGCTGGTAGGTGGGTTGCACCCCCGGCACCCCCGGCGCCTGCGGCGGGTACCCGGGTTGCGGCGGGTACCCGGGTTGCTGCGGGTACACCGGTTGCTGCGGCTGTTGCGGAGGCTGGTAGCCAGGCACGGTGGGCTGCTGGGGGTAGCCGGGCTGGTACCTCGGCTGCTGATAGCCCTGCTGGTACGCGGGTTGCGCGCCTTGCCACGCCGTCGCCGGTGTGCCGCTCGCGCCGCCGGGCTTCTTGCGCAGACCCAGCACGACGAGCACGCCGCCCAGCACCAGGCCGGCGATGGCGGTGGCGATGCCGGCCGTGGTGACGGTGCTGCTGTCGGCCTCAGGGTCGCCACCGATGGCGATTGCAAAGTCGCGGTCGACGCTGTCCACCGTCAGGCGGTAGCTACCAACTGCGGGGATGTTGACGGTGCGGATGGCCTGGCCGGTGTAGGGGCCAGCGCTGTACGTCGGTGTTGCGGCATCGGCGAGGCCGACCTCGGCGTCGCTCGCGCCGACCATTGTCAGCGTCATCTGCGGCAAGTCGTCCTGCCCGCGCTCGTAGGTGGTGCCGGCGGTCTCGCAGTCGCCGTCTACCGCCGTGAGGGCACCCTTGGTCTCCAGATACAGGGTGAACGATCCGGTCTTGTCGAACTGCAGCACGGTGGTGCACCCTGCCGGAGCACGGGCGAACTTCTGCACCGTCTCTTCCTTGGTGCTGTCGCTCATGCCCAGCAACGCCAGGCCGGCGACCAGGCCAACGACGGCCACGCCGAGCCCCAGGAACAGAAGACCTTTCCCGCGCTTGGGAGCAGGCGCCACGGCCAGCGGTTGGGCCATGCCCACCGGCGCCATCGGCTGCCCCATCGGCGCGGGTGCGCCGGGGGGCGCCGCCGACCAGCCGCCCATCGGTGGTTGCTGTTGATATGACATCAGTGCACCCCCAGTCGCCGAGCGACGAGTTCGATCCGTTCGTCAGGTTGTACCACGGCGGCACGCACGTTGTTGGCACCACCCGCCCCATAGAAGTCGCCGGGGCTGACCAGCGCTCCGCCTTCGCGGGCCAGCCGCTCGGCGAAGGCCCAGCCATCGCCGGCGTCGAACCACAGGTAGAAGCTTCCCGCCGGCATCGGAATGATGAGGCCCGACCAGGCCGAGAGCACGTGTGCCAGCCGTTCCAGCCGGCGGCGGTAGCGGTCGCGCTGCACCTGCACATGGGTGTCGTCTGCCAGGGCCGCCACGCCGGCCGCTTGCGCCGGCCCGGGTACCATCATCCCGACGTGCTTGCGCACTTCCTTGAGGTAGTTCACCAGGTCGGGGTCGCCGGCGTAGAAGCCCACGCGCACACCGGCCAGGTTCGAGCGCTTCGACAGCGAGTGCACCGCCACCACGCCCTCCAAGCCCGAGTGCAGGATGGTGCTGGGCGGGCCGTCCCAGGTGAACTCCACGTAGCACTCGTCGCTGAACACCGGCACGCCGTGTGCGCGCCCCCACGCCGCGGCGGCGGCGAGGTCGCTGAGCGCACCGGTGGGGTTCGACGGGCTGTTCACCCACAGCATCAGCGCCCGGGCCGCGTCGGCCGGCTGGATTGCCGCGAGGTCGATGCCACCGTCGGGGGCAGCCGGCACGGCCACCGCCCGGCAGCCGGCGAGGATGGCGCCCATCTCGTACGTCGGGTAGGCCACTGCTGGGTACAGCACCGTGTCGCGCGACGGCGAGCGCAACTTCAGGTACTGGGGCGTGGTGGCCACGAACTCCTTGGTGCCGACGCACGCCGCGATCTGGGCGAGCGGGACCTCCACGCCGAACCGGCGCTGGAGCCACCCACGAATGGCCGCTCGCAGCGGCTCGCTGCCGATGCTGGCCGGGTAGCCGCGCTCGGCGTTGCTGTGGCCCAGCGCGGTCACCACCTCAGGTGGCGGCGGGTCGCACGGCGTGCCGATGGACAGGTCGACCACGCCACCGTCGAGCGCCGCCGCGAGGGGGGCCAGACGGTCGAGTCGGTCGTAGGGGTACGGAGGGGGGACGAACCCCATGGGATCGGTCATGCGTGCACCATCCTGCCCGACGCGCCGTGCTCAGGCCGAGTGCACCACGAACTCGGCCAAGCGGCCGGCCGACGCATCGGCCAGGCGCGCACGCACCCGCACCCCATCGGTGTCGTGGAACGTGCTGACCACCTCGCCTTCGCGGTGCACAGCGGCCAGCACGTCGCCGCGGTCGTACGGCACCAGCAGTTCGACGACCGCGGTGATGGCTCGCAGCCGATCGCCCAGAACCCGCAAGAACACGTCGAGTCCCTCGCCGGTGTGTGCACTGACGGCCACCGAGCCCTGGTGGCGGGCGACGAACTCGGCCGCCACGTCGGGGGCGATGTCGGCCTTGTTGAACACCAGCAGGTCGGGCACCGACAGGGCGTCGATCTCCGACAGCACGGTGCGCACCGCCTGGATCTGGCCGTCCGGGTCGGGGGCGGCGCAGTCGACCACGTGCACCAGGAAATCGGCGCTGCTGGCCACCTCGAGCGTGCTCTTGAACGCCTCCACCAAGCCGTGCGGCAGGCGACGCACGAAACCGACCGTGTCGGTCAGCAGCACGGGTTCGCCACCCGGCAGCGACAGGCGGCGGGTGGTGGGGTCGAGCGTGGCGAACAGGCGGTCTTCCACCAACACGCCGGCCTGGGTGAGCTTGTTCAGCAGAGTCGACTTGCCGGCGTTGGTGTAGCCGACGATGGTGACTGCGGCCAACCCGCTGCGGCTGCGGCTCTTGCGCTGCAGGTGGCGGGTGTGCTGCAACTCGCGCAGGTCGCCCTCGAGCTTGGTGATGCGCCGCATGATGCGCCGGCGATCGACCTCCAGCTTCGTCTCGCCACCACCGAATCGGCTGCCGACGCCACCGCGCTGCTGCGACAGGTTGGCCTTCGCGCCGCGCCGCAGGCGGGGCAGGCGGTAGCGCAGCAGGGCCAGTTCCACCTGCGCCTTGCCCTCGAGCGTGTGGGCGTTCTGAGCGAAGATGTCGAGGATCACGGCGGTGCGATCGAGGGCCGTGCGGCCCAACAGCTTCTCCAGGTTGTACTGCTGGCCGGGCGACAGCTCGTTGTCGAACACGACGGTGTCGGCATCGACTGCCAGGCACAGATCGCGCAGTTCTTCGGCCTTGCCCTTGCCCACGTACCACGTGTGGTCGGGCGAGTCGCGGCGCTGCACCACGCGGCCGGCTTCGTCGGCGCCGGCAGTGTCGATCAGCAGTGCCAGCTCGTCGAGGCCTGCCTCGGTGTCGTCGTCGTTGTGGCCCGGCAGCGTGACGCCCACCAGCACGATGCGTTCCCGCTTCGTGCGCTCGATCAGCGTCGCGCCCAGTGCCTCGTTGTACGGAGTGTTCATGCCGTGCCTTCCCGCACCGCGCTCATCACCCGTCGCCGTGGGCGGCGTTGGCGGGCACCGTGATGGTGGCCACGTACTGGGCCGGGCCGATGAGCGTGACCCGTCCGTGCGACGGGTGGTGCAAACGCACCTTTGCATCTCCGCCGTCCATGTGCACCAGGATTTCTTCCGCCTCGCCGGCGACGAACCCCCACTGGCGGGCAGCCCAGGCGCTGGCACAGGCACCGGTGCCGCACGCTTCGGTGATGCCGGCGCCGCGCTCGTGAACTCGCATCGTGATGGCGTGCTGCTCGGGGCCGGGCTGCACGATCTCCAGGTTCACGTAGGGCACCACCCGACCCAGTGACTGCAGATCCACCTCGGCCACGTCGTCGACACCCACCACGCTGTGCGGGTTCCCCAGGCTGAGATGCTGCACCGGGCGCAACGGGTCGCAGCCGAGAGCGGCCCAGTCGGCCGGTTCGGCCAGCGCCGTCACCTCGCCCATGTCGACCGCAGCGTGGATGACCGTGGGGTCGGCAGTGGCCTCCAGCGACACCAGCCGCTCGCCTGCGTCGGTGAGGATCCGCTGGGGCAGCATGTCGCCGCGCCGGCCGGCGAGCGCCTGGGCGAAGCAACGGATGCCGTTGCCGCTCATCTCCGCCCGCGAGCCGTCGGCGTTGTAGAGCACCATTCGGGCGGCGTACCCCTCCGCGCTCTCTCCCACCAACAAGCCGTCGGCACCCAGGCCGCGGCGGCGGTCGCACAGGCTGCGGGCCAGCGCGGCCAGATCGGCGACGTGCGGGTGAAAGACGACCAGGAAGTCGTTGCCGAGCCCGTGGTGTTTGGTGAGCGAGAGGTGAGTCATGAGTTCTGCAGCAGCGGCACGACCTCGGCCACGGGGTCTTGCTGGATCTGCACCCAGCGTATGCGAGGGTCGCGACGGAACCATCGTTCTTGCCGCACCGCGAACTGGCGGGTGCGCAGGATGATCGTGTCGACCGCCTTGGCCAGCGGCACTTCGCCCCGCAGGTGGGCGATCAGCTCCTTGTAGCCCAGCGCTTGGTTGGCTGTGCGCGACAGGGGCTGCGGCTCGGCCAGCAGGGCTTCGACCTCGGCCAGCAACCCGGCCGCCATCATGCGGTGCACCCGCTCCGCGATGCGGTGGGTCAGCACGTCGCGGGGCCACTGCAGCCCCACCTGCACGAACGGCACTGCGGGGTACTGATCAAGGCCGGGGCCATACGAACTGAACGGGCGCCCGCCGCCAAGGGTCACCTCCAGCGCCCGAACCACCCGCCGGCTGTTGCTGGCCTCCATCCGGCCGGCGGCCATGGGGTCGAGCACGGCCAGTTCGGCGTGCAGGGCCGGCACGCCCTCGTGAAGAGCCCGTTCCTCCAGCTGTGCCCGCACCTCGGGCCAGCGGCCCGGCATCTCCATCGGGTCGGTGAGGCTGCGCAGGTACAGCCCGGTACCGGCCACCAGCACAGCGCACCCGCCGCGTGCAGAGACGGCATCGATGGCCGGCAGTGCGGTACGGGCGAACTCGGCCACGGTGAACTCGTCGCCTGGCTCCGCCAGGTCCAGGCAGTGGTGCGGCACGGCGGCGCGGTCGGCCGCGGTGGGCTTGGCGGTGCCGATGTCCATCCGCCGGTAGACCTGCATCGCGTCGACCGCAACGATCTCGCTGCCGGTGTGGGCAGCGGCGTAGGCCATTGCGACGTCGCTCTTGCCCGAGGCGGTGGGGCCGACGATGACGAGCCCGGTGTTCACCCGGCGAGCACAGGGATGCGGCGCTTGTGCACCGGCTCGGCAGTCTGCTCGAGGAAGCGCCCGACCAGGTGGTGCGGCGCCGCACCGGTGACCTCCACCAAGCCGTAGGCCCCCACCCGTAACGGGTGCGGCGGCGTGAAGTGCACCAGCTTGTTCTGTCGCGTGCGGCCTGACACGACGGTGGGGTCTTTCTTGCTCGGCCCCTCCACCAGCACCTCCTCTACACGGCCGATGCGGGCCTGGTGCTTCAGCAGCGCACTGTGCTCGACCACCACGCGCAAGCGTTGGAAGCGCTCGGCGGTGACGGCGGGGTCGACGAAGTCGTGCACCATCTCGGCGGCCTCGGTGCCTGCCCGCGGCGAGAACACGAAGGTGTAGGCGTAGTCGTACTCGGCCGCGGCGGCGACCTCCAGTGTGCCGACGAAGTCGTGCTCGGTCTCGCCCGGGAAGCCGACGATGATGTCGGTGCTGACCGCCAGATCGGGCACCGCCGCCCGCGCCTGCGCCAGCCGCTCGAGGTAGCGCTGCGCGGTGTACCCACGGTGCATGACCGCCAGCAACCGATCGCTTCCCGATTGCAGTGGGTAGTGCAGGTGCTCGCACACCGTCGGCGTCGCGCCCATGGCGGCGAACGTGTCGGCGCGCATGTCTTTCGGATGCGGACTGGTGAACCGCACGCGTCGGATGCCCGGCACGGAGCCTGCCTGGGCCAGCAGCTCGGCGAACAGAGGGCGCACCCTCACCTCTGCGTGGCCCGCCTGACGAGCGTTCAGCTGCAGGTCGCGGCCGTAGCTGTTGACGTTCTGGCCCAGCAGTGTGATCTCGGTGACGCCATTGGCCGCCAGCGCGCGCACTTCGGCCAGCACGTCGTCGAACGGGCGGCTGATCTCGGCGCCGCGCACCGACGGCACGATGCAGAACGCACAGTTGTTGTCGCAGCCGATCTGGATGGTGACCCATGCGTTGTAGCTGGTGTCGCGCCGAGCCGGCAGCGCGCTGGGGAACAGCGCGTGGTCGTCGATCACGGCTTCGTCGAAGATCTCGGTGACGGTGCCGTGCTCGCGCGAGTGCTGCAGCAACGCAGCGGTGCGATGCACGTTGTGCGTACCCATCACCACATCGACCCACGGCGCCTTCTTGGCCACCAGTTCACGGTCCTTCTGGGCGAGACACCCCGAGATCACGATCTGCCTGCCCTCGCGCTCGTCCTTCCAGCGCTTCAGGAAGCCGAGGTTGCCGTACAACTTGTTGTCGGCGTTCTCGCGGATGCAGCAGGTGTTCAGCACCACCACATCGGCGTCGTCTTCGTGCTCGGCCAGCTGTAGCCCGTCGGCCTCGAGCAGCCCCGAGATGCGCTCGGAGTCGTGTTCGTTCATCTGGCACCCGAAGGTGCGCACGACGTAGCTACGGGCCATGGGACCTGAGGCTACCGGAGCCCCGCTGGCTCGACCGGGGGTTAGTCGGCCAGCTCGCCGCTGCCATCGGGCCGCAGCGGCAAGTACGGGTTGTGCGCCAGCTCCCACAGGTGGCCATCGGGGTCGGCAACGTACGACGAGTAGCCGCCCCACTCGGCAGCCACCGGGGCCTTGACCTGCGTAGCGCCGGCGGCGACCCAGCGTGCGTACTCGGTGTCGACCTCAGCCGCCGAGCCGAGGTTCATCGCGATCGTGACGCCACGGAACCCGCTGTGCGCTCCTTGCACCTCGGCATCCTGCGCCAACGCCTCATGACCGAACACCGACAGCACGACCGCACCGGCCTGGAAGAACGAGATCTCGGCCTGTGAGGCGCTGGACCTGTGAAAGCCCAGCGCCTCGTAGAACGAGCTCGAGCGACCCACATCGGCCACGCCGAGGGTGACGATGGTGATGTGAGCGCTCATCTCAGAGCTCGATGGGCTGCTCGTCGGCCGGGGTGAACGCAGGGGCATCCTTGAACTCGCCGATGCCGGCCTGGCGCCGCACCTTCTCCGACACCTCGACCATGATCTCGGGGTTGTTGCTGAGGAAGTTCTTCGCGTTCTCCCTGCCCTGGCCCAGCTGTTCACCGTCGTAGGTGAACCACGC
>JAUSLQ010000063.1 GCA_030645675.1 Actinomycetota bacterium
GACCGCATCCTCGACGACGGCCTGCACAAGCTGGTGGGCTTCCGTGGCATCAACCCGCACCTGCAACTGGCGGTCAACTTCGAGTTCGACACCAAGCCCGGCCAGACCCTGTTCGACACGATCACCGAGCGGTTGAACCGCTACGGGCTTCCCGCCTCGGCGCTGTCGTTGGAGCTCAGCGAACGGCAGACGTTCGAGTTGCCGACGGAGGTACGCGAGGAGCTGGAAGCCGTCGCCGACCTGGGTGTGCAGCTGATGCTCGACGACTTCGGCACCGGCTTCGCCTCGCTCGAGACCCTGACCACGCTGCCCATCAGCGGGGTCAAGCTGGACCGCCGGTTCACGGGTCAGGTGGTGAACGGCGAGCGCGAAAGCATCGTCGTCAAGGCGATGATCGCGCTGGCCGCAGAGTCCGGCCTGACCGTGATCGCCGAAGGCATCGAAACCCAGGCCCAGTGCGACCGCCTGGTGCGCATGGGCTGCCGCCTCGGCCAGGGCTATCTGTTCGCTGTTCCGCAACCCGCCGAGTCCGTCTCGACCGTGCTCAGCGCCCCCCTGGTCAGCACCTTCTGACCCACCCCCACGAACTCAAGTTCCTCGACCGAACTTCAGTTCTACGGCCGAACTTCAGTTCGCGGGCGGGGCTGGGCGGGGTGGGTGGCGATGGGCGGGGTGGGTGCTCGCCGGAGGCCATCAGGCGGCGGATGTCGGCCCTCGAACTCGCCGAGGATCGCCTCCAGCCGAACCTCCAACCCGCTCTCAGTGGGCACCCCTTTCAGCCGTGCATCGCCGAGGAACTCCTGGATCAGCCTGGTGCCGCGCTGCCCCGGCCGGTTCAACCGCTCGACGGTCTGCTGCAGCCGGTCGAGATCGCCGGTTCGCCGCCAGTACCACTCGAACGCCAGCCCGACGAGGAACGCCGACGTCACCGAGCCGAGGTCGCACAAGGTGCGCTCGATCGTGGTGCAACGAATGCCGTCAACTTCGGTGAGGTCGATCTCCTCGAATGGCCCGACGTGCACCGTGACACCGTGGTAGAGGATGCGGCGCGGCGACGGGAGCAGCAAGGCGAGGTCGGTTTCCGGGAACCCGTCCGCGCCATGTAGCGCCGCCGCAGCCTGGAACCCGGCGGCGCCGGCCGAGTTGCTGCACAACGTTGCGACTGCAAGGCGTTGTCGCCAGGTCTGCGGTGTCCCGGCGAGCACGAGCACGCCTGGGGCCGGTTCGGCCAGCAGACGGTCGCGCACCAACTGGGAAAGAACTCCCGAGGAGATTCCGATGGAGGCTGCCTGGCGTCGTGAGAACGCACCGTGGCGAGAGGCGGCAAGCTCGCCCACGGCACCCAGCAGGGTGATCGGAGGCCTGAGAGCGGAAACTATCGCCGCACCCGCCCCCATCCACCACCTGGAGAACTGAAGTTCGCGCGTAGAACTTGAGTTCTGCAGAACTTCAGTTCGCGGGGTGGGTCAGCCGGCGTCGCGGAGCTCGCGGCGGAGTTCGTTGACCTCGTCGCGCAGGCGGGCCGCATACTCGAACTTCAGCTCGGCGGCCGCCTCGTGCATCTCCTCTTCCAGGGTCTGGATGAGGCGGGCAAGCTCTTGCTGCGGCATGGTCTTCAGTTCGCGTTGCACTTTGTCGCGTTCGCGGTTGCGGCGCTGGCCCTTGCCGGGCACGGGGGCGCTGTCGTCGGGGCGCAGTAGCGACAAGATGTCGCCGACGGCCTTGCGGATGGTCTGCGGGTTGATGCCGTGCTCGAGGTTGTAGGCGATCTGCTTGGCCCGCCGCACGCGTGTGGTCTCGATGGCCTTGGTCATGCTGGGAGTGACCTTGTCGGCGTACATCACCACCTGACCGTCGACGTTGCGTGCGGCTCGGCCGATCATCTGGATCAGCGACGTCTCGCTGCGCAGGAAGCCCTCCTTGTCGGCATCGAGGATGCTGACCAGCGACACCTCGGGAAGGTCGAGGCCCTCACGCAGCAGGTTGATGCCCACCAGCACGTCGAACTCGCCCAGGCGCAGCGCGCGCAGGATCTCGATGCGCTGGATGGTGTCGATGTTGCTGTGGAGGTAACGCACCCGCAGCCCTTGCTCGAGCAGGTAGTCGGTGAGGTCTTCCGCCATCTTCTTGGTGAGCGTGGTGACCAGCACACGGTCGCCCATGGTGATGCGGGCGTTGATGTTCTCGATGAGGTCGTCGATCTGGCCTTTGGTGGGCTTGACGATGACCTCCGGGTCGACCAGGCCCGTGGGCCGCACGATCTGCTCGACCACCTGGGTGCTGTGCTCGAGCTCGAACTTGGCCGGCGTGGCCGAAAGGAACACGCACTGGTTGATGCGTTCGAGCGTCTCCTCGAAGCGCAGCGGGCGGTTGTCGCGCGCGCTGGGCAAGCGGAAACCGTGCTCGACCAGCTCGTCCTTCCGGCGCAGGTCGCCCAGGTACTGGCCGTGCAACTGGGGAACGGCCACATGGCTTTCGTCGATGACGAGCAGGAAGTCGTCGGGGAAGTAGTCGAGCAACGTGAACGGTGGCTCGCCGAACGTGCGGCCGTCGATGTGCATGCTGTAGTTCTCGATGCCGTTGCAGTACCCGACCTCTTGGATCATCTCCAGGTCGTACTGGGTGCGCATGCGCAGCCGCTGCGCCTCCAGCAGCTTGCCGTTCGCCTCGAACCAGGCCAGGCGCTCTTGCAGCTCGGCTTCGATGCCGACGACCGCTTTGCGCATGCGCTCGTCGCCCGCCACGTAGTGGGTGGCGGGGAACACCATGATCTCGTTCATCTCGCTGAGCGTCTCGCCCGTCAGCGGGTCGACCATCGTGATGCGATCGACCGTGTCGCCGAACATCTCGATGCGCAGCACCGTCTCGTCGTAGCTGGGGTGCACCTCGATGGTGTCGCCACGCACTCGGAACTTGCCGCGCCCGAGCGCGATGTCGTTGCGGTCGAACTGCAGATCTACCAGCCGTCGCAGGATGCTGCGCATGTCGTAGTCGACACCCACGTGCAGTTCGAGCAGCTGCCCCTTGTACTCCGCGGGATCGCCCATGCCGTAGATGCAGCTGACCGAGGCGACCACGATGGTGTCGCGGCGGGTGAGCAGTGCGGCCGTGGCGGAGTGGCGCAGCCGGTCGATCTCGTCGTTGATCGACGAGTCCTTCTCGATGTACGTGTCGCTGGAGGCGATGTACGCCTCGGGCTGGTAGTAGTCGTAGTAGCTGACGAAGTACTCCACCCGGTTCTGCGGGAAGAACTCGCGCATCTCCTG
>JAUSLQ010000076.1 GCA_030645675.1 Actinomycetota bacterium
TGCAGCGGCAAGCACAGCGGCATGCTGGCCACGTGTGTGCACAAGGGGTGGCCCCACGACGAGTCGTACCTCGAGCCGGTTCACCCGTTGCAGCTGGCCATCACAGATGCCATCGACGAGCTCTGCGACGAACGGCACGCCCACATCGGTGTCGACGGCTGTGGCGCCCCCGCCCACGCGATGACATTGCTGGGCCTGGCCCGTGCGTTCCGCACCATCGCCACCGGTGGCGCCGGGGCGGCGGGCGACGAGGTGTATGCCGCCATGACCAACCACCCGCAGATGGTGGGCGGCGCCGACCGCGACGTCACCCACTTCATGCGCCACGTGCCCGGGCTGATGGCGAAAGACGGGGCCGACGGTGTGTTCGCCGCGGCTCTGCCCGATGGCCGGGCGATCGCACTGAAGGTGGCCGACGGCGGCGATCGCGCGCGGCCACCCGTGATGGTGGCCGCCATGGCGGCAGTGGGCATCGACGTGACGGCGGTGGCACCGCTGGTGGAGGAACGCATCATGGGTCATGGCCGGCAAGTGGGCACGGTGCGGGCGCTGCTGGCATGAGCATCCCCTTCGTCACGCTCGACGACCCGCACTACTGCCAGGCAGTGCAGGTGGCGCCGCTGATCCGCCGGGTCATCGCCGACAACCCGTCGAAGTTCACCTACCACGGCACCGGTACCTACATCGTTGGCGACGGCGACGTCGCCGTGATCGACCCCGGCCCGCTGCTCGACACCCACCGCGACGCGCTGGAAGCCGCGCTGCACGGCTGCACCGTGCGGGCCATCCTGGTCACCCACTGCCACAGCGACCACTCGCCGTTGGCCGCGTGGCTGCACGAGCGAACCGGTGCCCCCACGGTCGCGTTCGGCCCGCACGCGGTGAACACCGACTGGGTCGACGACGACACCCCCGACGAACCCGACGAGGAAGAGCGTGCTGCAGCTGCCGCCGCCGAGGCATCGGGCGCGGCCAAGGTGGAGGAGTCGATCGACCTCGCGTTCCAGCCCGACCAGCGGGTGGCCGACGGGCGGGTGGCCGCCGCCGGCCAGGGATGGACGCTGCGCGCCGTGCACACGCCCGGTCACACCAGCAACCACCTGTGCTTCTGGCTCGACGAACAGCGGGCGCTGTTCACCGGCGACCACATCATGGGCTGGAGCACCACCGTCATCACCCCGCCCGACGGCGACATGCGAGCGTACTTCGCCTCGCTGCAGAAGGTGAAGGCGCTCGACCCGGCGGTGCTGTGGCCCACCCACGGCGCACCCGTCACCGATGCGCAGCCGTTCATCGACGCGTTCGTGCAGCACCGCCTGGACCGCGAGGCGCAGGTGCTCGCCGCCGTGCGCGACGGGGTGACGATGGTGCCCGACATGGTGCGCCGGCTGTACGTGGGCGTGCACGAGAAGCTGTACAAGGCCGCCGGCCGCAGCGTGCTGGCTCACCTGATCAAGCTGGTCGACGACGGCCAGGTGGCATACGTCGGCACCCAGCCCGGCGTCACCACGCCGTACCTGCCGGCCTGAAGCCGCACGGGGTGGCGCGCGTCAGTCGCGCCAGTCGCCGTCGCCGTCGCCGTCGCCGGTGCCCGTTGTCTCGTACCATTGCACGCATGAGCGTCTACATGGTCTGGGATCTCGAGCTGCTCGATCCGGCCGACTTCGCCGAGTACCAGCGCGCGTTCCCCGCGATCTTGGAGCGCCACGGCGGTACCTACGTGGTGCGCGGCGGACCTGTCACGGTGTTCAGCGGAGAGTGGGATCTCCACCGCCTGATCATGCTCGAGTTCCCCGATCGAGCAGCGCTCGACGCCACGTTCGCAGACCCGGACTACCTGCCGCTCATCCCGATCCGCGAGCGATCCACACGGTCGCGCTCGTTCATCGTCGACGGCTGGGACGGCTCGGCCCCGCACTGAGTTCGACGACCCGCGGCCGGCTGGCCATACCACGGTCGCCCTGCGACGACGGGAACATGTGCGGCGATCCTCCCCGAAACCGGGACGATCCGGCCCGAGAAGCAGGGTTGGGGCGAGTCGCCACCGGAAGCGGTGACCCGCGCGTGACGAACCTAGATGTACTGGTCGAGGATGGTGCTCTCGGTGACGCGGTCCAGCGTGTCTTTCACGGCTTGCGCGGTCTTGGCGTTGACGCCCGGCACCTTGGCGATGTCGGCAGCACTGGCGCGCAGCAAGCGGCTGAGCTCGCCGAAGCAGCCGGTGATGGCGACGGCCTGCTCGTGCGTCAGCCGCGGCACGCGGGCGAGCAGCCGCAAGCCCATCGGTGACGCCGGGGCGTCGCTGCTGCCGACGATGGAGGCACCTTCGGCAAGCGCGGGGTAGTCGGCCAGCACGAGATCCAGCTCATCGTCGAGCGAGGTGAACACCTCGTCGAGCTGCAAGCGCAGCAGGCGGGCGTCGACGCCCAGTTCGATGATCATCGTCTCGATCTCGGCAGCGATCTGGCGCACCATCTCGCCACGCTGCACCACTGCGGCCACGTCGTGCACGGTGGCGACGTCTTCGATCTCCAGCGTGGTGAGCGCGCGGGTGGCGTCGTCGAGCTTCTCCTTGTACCGCTCGAGCGTCTGCAGCGCTTGGTTCGCTCGGTCGAGCAGGCGCCCGATGTCTTGCAGCTGGCGGCGCTGGCCACCGGCGTAGACGTTGATCACCGACATCTCTTCGCTGACGCTGATGACCGGCACGCCCAACGACAGCGCGACTCGCTCGGCGGTGCGGTGGCGGGTACCGGTCTCGGCGGTGGGCACCGTCGGGTCGGGCACGAGGTGCACGTTCGCGCGGGCGATGCGCGTGCCGTCGTCGGTGATGATGATCGCGCCGTCCATCTTCGCCAGCTCGCTGAGGCGCTGCGGCGTGTACTCGGCGTCGAGCAGGAACCCGCCGCTGCAGATGGCGAGCACCTTCGGGGCATCGGACACCACCACCAGTGCGCCCATCTTGGCGCGCACGATGCGTTCGATGCCGTCGCGCAGACCGGTGCCCGGAGCAACCTGGGCGAGCGCTGCGTGGAGCGCGTCGGTAGGAGCGGGCGGCGACGGCATGCACGCAGTCTACGGGGCGGCCAGCTTGGCGGGGAGGCCTGTTCGGCCGGCGCCGGCTATGCGGGACGGCCGGACAGACCCACCGCCACCAGCGCTTCGTTGACGGTGGCGACGCGGGTGAGCGAGATGCCCTCGACGCCGTTCGGCGAGTTGGCCGGCACGATCGCCCTGCGGAAGCCCATGCGCGCGGCCTCGGCCAGCCGGCGCGGGGCGTGCGCCACCTGGCGCAGCTCGCCGGCGAGACCGACCTCGCCGAACACCACCACGTCGGGCGGGATGGGGTGGTTCAACAGCGCGCTGACCAGTGCCAGGCACAGTGGCAGGTCGGCACCCGGCTCGGTGAGGCGCACCCCACCGACGGCGGAGGCGAACACCTCGTGCTGGCCCATCTGCAGGCGCGACCGCCGCTCGAGCACGGCCAGCAGCAGCGCCAACCGGCCTGGATCCAGCCCCTGCGCGCTGCGCCGCGGCGGCACCCCCGGGTTGACCTTGTTGGTCAGCGCCTGCACCTCCACCAGCAGCGGCCGCTGCCCTTCCAGCGTTGGCGTGATGGCCGATCCCGCCACGCCGGTGCGCCGATCGGTGAGGAACAGCTTGCTGGCGTCGGGCACGCCCAGCAGGCCCTCGCCTGCCATCTCGAACACGCCCAGCTCGTTGGTGGGGCCGAAGCGGTGCTTCACCGCCCGCAGCAGGCGCAACGAGTGATGACGGTCGCCCTCGAAGCTGAGCACCGTGTCGACCACGTGCTCGAGCACCCGTGGCCCGGCCAGGCCACCCTCCTTGGTGACGTGGCCCACCATCACCACCGGCAGGTTGCGGCGCTTGGCCTCGCCGACCAGCCGGTGGGCGCAGCCGCGCACCTGCACCACACTGCCGGGCGCCGAGGGCACGTCGGGGTCGGCGATGGACTGGATGCTGTCGATCACCACCAGCTGCGGCTGCACCTCGTCGATGGCCGCGATGATGTGCGGCAGCGACGTTTCGGGCAGCAGCCACAGCTCGGGCCGCACCGCATCGAGCCGCTCGGCCCGCAGGCGCACCTGCTGGGCGCTCTCTTCCGCGCTGACGTAGAGCGTGCGCTGCGGCCACTGGGCGAGCAACTGCAACAGCAGCGTGCTCTTGCCGATGCCCGGCTCGCCGCCCAGCAGCGTGACCGAGCCAGGCACCAGCCCACCACCGAGCACCCGGTCGAGCTCGCCGATGCCGGTGGACTGCGGCTGCGAGAACGTGGCGTCGACCTCGCCGATGCGGGTGGCGGGCGCCGACGGCCCCGACTGGTGGGCGATGGGCGCCTCGGGCACGTCGACGTCTTCCACCAGCGAGTTCCACGCCTCGCACGCGGTGCAGCGGCCACCCCACTTGGGGGTGGAGGTGCCACACTCGGTGCAGCGGTAGACGACACGAACCTTGGCCATGGGCTGCACCCTACGGAAGGGGTGCGACGGAGTTCCGCGACTGCGGCGGCAATCTGCTGAACTTGCGCGATGATCGAGCACGGCGCACCCGACGGCCACCACCAGGGCGCCGGGCGGGTGGCCCTGTCCATCGGGGCACTCGGCGTGGTCTACGGCGACATCGGCACCAACCCGCTGTTCGCGATGCGCTCATCTCCCGCAATGCCACCAGCGCGGCCAACATGTTCGCGCTGCCGCTGGAACGCACGATGGAGATCGGCGTCGGCGTCGAGCTCTGACCGTCGCTGTCAGCGGGCCGACGGTGAGGGTCGGCGGCGGGCGCGGTCGCGGCGGGCCTTGGCCACGAACGCGATGAACGCCACCGACAGCACGCACCAGGCCACCAGCGCGATCAACGCCACCGTGGAGACCGTGCCCCACATGCCGCCGGCCTCCTTGCTCTGGGCCAGCACGGCCGTGGTGGCCAGGTCGGCGGTGGTGCCGTCGAGCGGCACCGACCAGCTCAACGGCTGGGTGATCGGTGCCGTGCCGCTGGCGCTGGTGGTGGCGTCGCCCGGCAGCGCAGCGGTGAGCGTGAACGTCACGATGTCGGCGGGCCGTAGCCCGGTGGCGGCGATGTCGTCGGCATAGGGACTGCCGCCGATTGCTGCCAGCACCTCCGGGTCGGCGAAGGCATCGACCCCGTTGGCCACCCGCACCGAGCCGCTGAGCGAGGTGGTGACCGCGTCGTCGGTGACTACCCGGCTGAGTACCACGTCGTGCAACGGGCCGTCGGGTCCGTTCAGCGACGCGAGCAGCGCGGTGGCTTCTTCGACGGTCGCGAACTGGTGGGCCAGCACCACCTGCAGCCCGCCTGCGTCGGTGGCCGCCGGTGGAGTGAGCACCCAGCCGGCCGCCACTGCGTCGTCGAAGCGCAGATCCTCGGCCAGGCCGGGGGCCTGCGCTACCAGCTCGGCGTCGGCCACGGCGGTGACCGTGATGGTGCCCGAGCCGTCGGGCTGCACGATGACGTCGACCGTGGTGTCGACCTTGCACGCCGTCAGCGCGAGCGCGACCAAGAGCAGTGAGAGGGCGCGGCGCATCCTGCCCATTCTGCCAGCCGCGCCCGCTGCAGCCGCGGCGCGCCAATGGGGCGACGGCCGACCGGCTGCCGGCAGCGGGTCTACTCGAACTTCGGGTACGTGTCGGTGAGCAGGAACAGATACGCGCAGAGCCGCACGCCGTAGCGATGCGCCTTCAACAAGAAGTTGAACATGCCACGCGGATGGTTGCCGGTGAACAGGATCGCGAACCACGACACGAGCGTCACCACGATCGCGCCGATGAAGATGAAGATCGCGAGCAGCAGTGCCGGGATCGCCCAGATGAGGCGCAGGGCGTTGGTCAGCCGATCCGGCGGCTCTTCCAGCTCCAGCCCGAACGTCACCGGCTCGTCCTTGCGCTCGAAGCCGAAGTTGGGGTAGGTGTCGTACATCAGCCCGGTGTAGCTGTTGGCCCGCGACTGCCAGTTCAACACGTCCCTCGACAGGTTCCACAGTGACTGGTTGCGCTTGCCGGTGAACAGGATGATGAACCACTGCACCACGGCCAGCGCCTCGCCGAAGGAGTTCAGCGTGCCGGTGAGGATGAGGTGCGGGATTGCGTAGAAGATGCGCAACCCGCTGCTGCGCCGATCACGTTGGGCCGTGTACTCGATGTCGAACGTCACTGCTGCCATGTCAGTTCCTCCGTCTCACGTCACCACGCGGAACGGTACTCCTTCACCACACTCTGGCCAGGGACTTCGGACTGTTGGGCCGGCGGCAAGCAGACGGCATGCAGGCGGGTTCCTGCGCCGGCGTTACTCGCTGGCGGCGGGAGGCTCGGTGATCTCGGGCACGGCCGTGGTGGCCAGCTCGACCGCGGCAGGCGGCTGGAAGCCCTCCACCGCGGTGAACTTCAGCTTCTTGTCGCCGGGGCGCTCTGGGTCGTCTTCGGTGTCGACCACGATGATCTCGCCCGCGTGGAACTCCTTGTAGAGGATCTTCTCGCTGAGCACGTCCTCGATCATGCGCTGGATCGCGCGGCGCAGAGGACGGGCACCCAGTTGCGGGTCGTAGCCCTTCTCCGCCAGCAGCTCCTTGGCCGACTGGGTGAGCTCGATGCCCAGGCCCTGGCCCTCGAGCTGGCCGGTGAGGCGCTTGGTCATCAGATCGACCATCTGCATCACTTCGTCGCGGGCCAGTTCGTGGAACACGATGATCTCGTCGACGCGGTTCAGGAACTCGGGACGGAAGTGGCCCTTCAGCGCATCGGTGACCTTGTCCTTCATCCGCTCGTAGCTCATCGCCGCGTCGGCCTTGGTGAAGCCGACGTTGGCCTTGCGCAGGTCGTTGGAGCCGAGGTTGCTGGTCATGATCAGCACGGTGTTGCGGAAGTCGACGGTGCGGCCCTGGCTGTCGGTGAGGCGGCCTTCCTCCAGGATCTGGAGCAGGGTGTTGAACACGTCGGGGTGGGCCTTCTCGATCTCGTCGAACAGGACCACGCTGAACGGCTTGCGGCGCACGGCCTCGGTGAGCTGGCCGCCCTCTTCGTAGCCCACGTCGCCGGGGGGCGAACCCACCAGGCGGCTGAC
Source organism: Actinomycetota bacterium (assembly GCA_030645675.1). Lineage (GTDB taxonomy): Bacteria > Actinomycetota > Acidimicrobiia > Acidimicrobiales > Ilumatobacteraceae > UBA668. The sequence goes on from JAUSLQ010000076.1 coordinate 7,093, forward strand.
GGTGTGCTTCTCCATGTACTCGCTCATGTCCAGCGAGATGAGGCTGTTCTCGTCGCCGAACAAGAACTCGGCGAGCGTCTTGGCGAGTTCGGTCTTGCCGACGCCGGTGGGGCCGAGGAAGATG
>JAUSLQ010000080.1 GCA_030645675.1 Actinomycetota bacterium
GGGCGCGGCGGAGGTCTTTGTGCGGCGCATCCACGATGACCTGGGTGTTGGTGACGTCGTGCATCGTGGTGATCGCGCCGCGCTCGATGCCGATTGCCTCGTACAGCACCTTCACCACAGGGGCCAGGCAGTTGGTGGTGCACGACGCAGCTGTGACGATGCGGTGCACCACGGGGTCGTAGAGGTGGTCGTTGCAGCCCATCACCACGTTCAGCACCCCGGGGCTCTTCACCGGGCAGGCCACCACGACCTTCTTCGCACCGCGGGTGAAGTGGGCCTCGATGTCGGCATCGGTCGTGAACCTGCCGGTGGCCTCGACGACGATCTCCACGCCGAGCTCGCGCCACGGGATGTCGGCAGGGTCGCTGTGCGCGGAGAAGGTTGCGGCAGCACCGTCGACCACGAGGTGGGGGCCGTCCGTGGCGACCGTGCCTGGATACCGGCCATGGACGCTGTCGAACTCGAGCAGGTGCGCGGCTGTCTCGAGGCCACCCTTGTGTTCGTTGACGTGGGTGAGGGTCAGGTCGGGCTGGTGCTGCAACGCGCGCACAGCGAGTCGACCCATGCGCCCGAAGCCGTTGATGCCGATGCGGGTGGTCATCGTGTGTTCCATTCGGTGAAGAGCACATCGCCCCGAGGCATGCAGAGTGAGTCAATCACCGATGAGGGATCGTGGGTACGAGACGAGGTGAACAGTGAGTGAACCTGCTCCGCCCGCCGGAGCCGTTTCAGGCGCGCATCGCCGCCGTCACCTCTGGCCACACCGCAGGGTCGTGCGGGTACGGCGCGTAGAGGGTGAGGCGGGTGGCGATGGAGCCCCAGCGCTCGACCAGGCCCCGGCCGACGGCGGCCGGCTCGCCGACGACGGCGAACGCATGCAGCACCTCGTCGTCGATCAGGGTGCCGATCTCTGCCCACCGGCCGTCGCGGGTCATGCGCGACAGCTCGGGCTGCAGGTCGCCCCAGCCGTGCATGTCGAGCACCGGCTTGTACGCGGGGGTGGAGGCGTAGAAGGCGATCTGGTTCTTCGTGCCGGCGATCGCGGCGGCGAGCTCCTTCTCGTCGCGCCCGGTGCAGGCGAAGGCCGGGCCGCCGATGTCGAACCCGTCGAAGCCCTCCTTGCCCGCCTTCGCTCGGCCGCGAGCGAGTGCGGGGATGGTGACGTCGCGGAGGTACCGATCGGTGGTGAACGGGTGGTACAGGAACCCGTCGCAGACCTCGCCGGCGACCTCGGTCATCAGCGCGCCGACACCGGCGAGGTAGACGGGCGGCGGCCCGAACTCGTGGGCTGGGGGCGAGAAGAACGGGGTCATCAACGTGTGCGTGTAGAACTCGCCGCGGTGCTCCAGCGGGGTGCCGTCCTGCCAGTTGGCCCAGATGGCACGGGTGGCGACGATCAGTTCGCGCATGCGCGCGGCAGGGTGCGACCAGGGCATCGAGAAGCGCTTGGTGATGTGCGGCTTGACCTGTGAGCCGAGGCCGAGGATGAACCGGCCCTGCGAGTAGCGGGCCATGTCGTACCCGGCGTTGGCGAGCGTCATCGGGGTGCGCGCGAACGCGATCGCGATGCCGGTGCCCAACGACACGCGCTCGGTTGCCTCCGCAGCCTGCAGCAGCTGCAGGAACGGCTCGTGCTTGGTCTCGCCCAGCCACAGGCCATCGAAACCGGCCGCCTCGATCGCCGCTGCGGCCGCCTTCGTGTCGGTGATGGGGGCGACGAGGTTGGAGTCGATCAGCATGGACATATCGTAGATTGATTGAACCTATTCGGGCACCATCGGTGTCGACACCGAAGTCGGCCGCGACACCGAACTCGGCTCCGACACCGATGGCGGCATGCTGCCGGTGACCACCCGCACGCTCCGGGCCGTCACCACCAGTTCGCTGTCGAGGGTGCGGTATTCGGTGATGGTCTCGCTGAACGACAGCGTGCCGCCGCGGCGCCCCTCCTTGTCCCAGCTCCTGCCCGGGCGTGCCTGGACGCGCAGCACGTCGCCCACTCGCACGGGCCGGTGGTACTCGTAGTGCTGCTCAGCGTGCAGGCCGCCTGCGGTGCGTTCGCCGGGAGCCGGTGGCACGCCGGTGGCCTCGCGGCCCGAGCCGAACCACGGCTCGCCGATCGTCGGGCGCAAGCCGTAGTCCGGGTCGAATTGCGCCGATGCCTGCACGAACGTGGGTGGGGCCAGGATCGCGCCGTGCTCGTCGGCTTCGAGGTAGGCGGGGTTCGGATCGCCGATCGCGCGGGCGAACATCATCACGTGGGAAGCCTCGACGGGGAAGCGGTCAACGCTCACGCGGTCGTCGGCTGCGTACGCGGCCTGCCCGGTGCCGTCGACGACGTGCCCGCCGCTGGTGGTCAGATCCATGCTGTCCCTCCTGCTAATCAGGTTAATGCATAAGCGGATTCAGTCGGTTACAGTGCAGGCGGGGGAGGGTGTCATGGAGCTTCCGAAGATCATCTCGGTCGACGACCACGTCGTCGAACCACCCGATTTGTGGCAGCGCAGGCTGCCCGCGCGGTTCCGCGCCGAGGCCCCGCGCGTCGAGCGTGTGAAGGGCCGCTTCGGCGCCGGAGCGCGCGGCGACTGGGCCCCGGCCGACGACGGGGAGTGGGCCGACATCTGGAAGTTCGGCAACTACCAGATGGCCATCATCCCCGGCTTCGCCGCCGCCGGGATGGACCAGGAGGAGATCGGCGAGCACTACGCCCCGCTGACGTACGACATGATGCGCCCGGGCTGCTACGAGCAGGCCGCGCGCCTCGCCGACATGGACGCCAACCACACGGAGGCGTCGCTGAACTTCCCCACCTTCCCGCGATTCTGTGGGCAGAAGTTCAACGAGCACCCCGACAAGGAACTCGGCCTGGCGTGTGTGCAGGTCTACAACGACTGGATCATCGACGAGTGGGGCGGCGGGGCGGGTCACGGCCGTCTCATCCCGCTGACCCTCATCCCGCTGTGGGACCCGCAGCTCGCGGCGGCCGAGGTGCGGCGTTGCGCCGGCAAGGGCTCGTTCGCCGTCGCGTTCTCCGAGAACCCGGTCAAGTTGCGCCTCCCCAGCATCTTCACCGACCACTGGGATCCGTTCTTCGCTGCCTGCGAGGCCACCGACACCGTCGTCAACATGCACATCGGCTCGTCGTCGACGTTCCCGCTCACCTCGCTCGATGCCCCGCGGGCGGTGACGTTGGCGCTCACGTATCAGGGCAGCGCGCACGCGCTCAGCGACTGGCTGACCAGCGGGGTGCTGCAGCGGTTCGGGCGGTTGAAGGTCGCGCTCAGCGAGGGCCAGGTGGGCTGGATGCCGTTCATTCTCGAGAAGCTCGACGCGGTGTGGCGCGACCGGCCGAAGTACGGCAACATCGCCGAGCTCCAGCGCACCCCCAGCAGCTACCTCCCCGGCCGTGTGTACGGCTGCGTGTTCGACGACCACGTCGGCCTCCAGTTGCGCGAGCACGTCGGGATGAGCCAGATCATGTTCGAGGTCGACTACCCGCACGGCGACTCCACCTGGCCCAACACGCAGCGGGTGGTCGAGTCGATCATCGCCACGGCGGGCCTCACGCAGCACGAGACCTGGCAGTTGCTGCGCGGCAACGCGATCGAGTGCTACGGCCTGCAACGCGTTGGCATCGAGGCCTGACCATGCACCAGATCTCCTGCAGGGAAGCGAACCGACCGATGTCCAGCTCGCGGGTAGCCCGGTGCGGGCGGCGTCGATGAGCGACGCCACTGCACCCGAGGTCCGGATCGAGACGATCGATGCGGTGCGCGTCATCACCATCGATCGGCCCGCAGCGCGGAACACCATCACATACGGGGTGCTCGACGCGTTGCTGGCGGCCTTCGCCGACGCAGACGCCGACGACGCCGTGCGCGTCGTGGTGGTCACCGGTTCGGGTGAGTTCTTCTCGGCCGGCACCGACCTCTCGTCGTCGTCGGGGTACGCAGCCGATCGCGCCGACTTCAAACCGCTGCGGGGTGGCACGCGTGACGTCGGCGGGGAACTCGCCCTGCGCATCTTCGCTTCGAACAAGCCGGTCATCGCCGCGATCAACGGCACTGCTGTTGGCATCGGGGTGTCGATGATCCTCCCGATGGACATCCGCATCGCCGCCGACGATGCTCGCTTCGGCCTCCCGTTCGTGCGCCGCGGCATCCTTCCGGAGTCGTGCGCGACATGGTTCCTGCCGCGCATCGTCGGCATCGCCAGGGCCATCGAGTGGGCGATCTCCGGCCGCATCTTCCCGGCCTCGGAAGCGCTCGACGAGGGGCTGGTGCACGAGCTGGTGCCTGCCGCGGAGGTGCTGCCCCGTGCGCTGGCGGTGGCTCGCGAGATCGCGACGACGACCTCGGCGGTCTCCGTGGCGCTGACGCGGCAGATGATGTGGCGCCAACTGGGCTCACCGCACCCGATGTCCGCCAACCGCCTGGAGTCCAAGGCCCTGCTGGCGCTGGGGGGTATGGCAGATGCGAAGGAAGGTGTCGCCGCGTTCAAGGAGAAGCGGCCGGCGAACTTCCCGCTGACCACGCACGACGTGCCCGCGTTCATGCCCTGGTGGGACGACGAGCCGTTCGAATGAGGTTCACGACGACGATGACGGGGGAGAGCAACTGATGGCCGACGGGGAAGACCGCACAGTCGACGCGCGCACGCTGACCCGCCAGTTGGGCGTTCGGTACCCCGGGGTCGAAGTCGCTGCAGTGCAGGTGCTGACGGAGGACGAGGGGTCGGCCAGCCGCCTGCGCCTCTCGCTCGAGTACGCGCCCGGCAAGGGCGCCGGGTTGCCGGCGTCGATGTTCCTGAAGCGCAACCTCGCTGCGTTCAACTTCCCGGGCGAGATGTACTCCACGGAGGTTCGCATCTACCGCGACGTGCTCGACGGGGTGGACATCGAACGGCCGCAGGTCTACGCGATCGAGACCGGCGACGACGACCTGCACTTCACGATCCTGATGGAAGACCTCGGCCAACGGCCGGGGGCGCGACTGGGCATCGTCACCCAACCGACCACCGTCGACGAGGTTGCCGGCCTGCTGGACACGATCGCCGCCCTGCACGCCGAGTTCTGGGAGAGCCCCCGGCTGGACAACGAGCTGACGTGGCTGCAGGCGCCGATGCAGAACACCTCGATGGCGTTCTGGCGCCGGCACGGCCCGCGCCTCGCCCGCCGTCACATGGAGAAGGGGCATCGTGCGGCGCTCGTGGACCGGGCGGTGTGGACCGACGATCGCCTGTGGGCGGCGTTCGACGCGTTCCTGCTCGACCTCGACAGTGGGCCGCACACCCTGCTGCACGGTGATGTGCACGCCGGCAACGTCTACTACGTCGACGGCACTCGCGGCGGCCTGATCGACTGGCAGTTGGCACTGCGCGGCAACTGGGGCCTCGACGTCACCTACCTGCTCACGACGGCCCTCGACCCCGAGCAGCAGGCGGCGCACGAAGCCGATCTGCTGCGCCACTACCTGGGGCGGCTGGCGGCGCACGGGGTCGCTCCGCCCGACTTCGAGGCCGCGTGGACCACGTACCGCCGCCATGTGATCTACGGCGTGGCGATGTGGCTGATCACCCCCGATGGCGTGCACACCGACGAGGCGCAACTCGGCTACCTGTCGCGTTGCCTCGAGGCGGCCCACCGCTTGCGCACGCTCGCGGCGTTGGGCCAAGGCTGACACGCCACCCCGGGCCGGCTCAGGCCCCCATCGAGATGCCGCCGTCGACGGTGACCACCGAGCCGGTGACGTAGGCGGCGCGCTCGTCGAGCAGGAACATCACAGCGTGCGCCAGTTCGGCGGGGTCGCCGCGACGGCCGAGGGGGATCATCGCCTTGATCGCCTCTTGTGCCTCCGGCGCCATGTCGTTGGTCATGTCGGTCTCGAAGACCCCGGGGACGACGACGTTGACGGTGATGCCCTTGCGTGCCACGGCCCGCGAGAGAGAGCGGCTGAGCCCGTGCAGGCCGGCCTTCGCCGCGCCGTAACCGGCCTCCACCGAGTTGCCCATCGCGGCGGTGATCGACGAGATGTTGACGATGCGGCCGAAGCCCTGTGCGGTCATCGGCTCGATCGCTGCTTGTGCGAGATGGAAGGAGGCGGACAGGTTGACCGAGATGGCCCGATCCCACTCGGCGACGGTCATCCGGCGCACGGAGTTCTCCACCAGCACACCGGCGTTGTTCACCAGGTGATCGACGCGCCCGAGCTCGCGCAGCGCGGCAGCGACGATCTCGTGGCACGCGGCGGGGTCGCCGATGTCGGCGCGGTGCAACACCAGCCGGCCGGGCGCATCGGCGACCGACCCGGCGAACGCGTGCGCCGCCGCATCGGAGCTGGCGTAGACAGCGAACACGTCGGCGCCTTCGCGCAGCAGGCGCTCGCTGATGGCTGCCCCGATGCCGCGGGTGCCGCCGGTGACGATGGCGACTCGGCCGTGGAAGGTGGGTGCGTTCGGGCTCATGGCTCAGCTCGGCAGACTGGAGGTGATGGTGGCCTTCGCGACCAGGCGTCCGCCGGCGTCGGTGACCGACACCTCCGACACCTGGATCCGCTTGCCGGGCTTCACGCAGACCCCCACCGCGGTGAGGTCGGTGGTGGCCGCAGCGAGGTAGCTGATGTTCATCGAGACGGTGGCGATGAACGTGTCGGCGCCCGTCGCCGCCAGCGCCGCTGCCGTGCCGCACGTGTCGGCCAGCGCGCCCACCACGCCGCCGTGGATGCCGTTGGTGGAGTTGCACAGGATCTCGGCATGGGGAAGGTGCATGACCACCCGCTCGTCGTTCCACTCGCTGACACGCAGGCGGCACAGCTTGTTGAAGTGCACGCGCGACTCGAAGTGCCGCGCCTTGCGGGCCCACACCTCGGCGCGCGGGTCGGGAGCACTCGGCTCCATCGTGGTGTCGGCCGCCTCGGTCATCATCGGTCCCTCCATTGTCGAATGAGCATAATCCGTGAGATGATTTCAGTGTGACTCGGCCCGACGTCAACGATCGCCCCGTGACGTTGGGGCTGAGGATCAGTCACCAGCTGTTCGAGTCCGGCGACGCCCGAGCGCTGCGCGAGTACCTCGGCGTCGTCGCCGGCTCGGGTGTCGACCGCGTGTGCGTCGGTGATCATGTCTCGTTCCATGGCGGCCGCGGCTTCGACGGGCTGGTGCAGGCAACCGCGGTTGCCGCGCTGTGCGATGTGGAGGTGCAGACAGCGGTCTACCTGCTGCCCCTGCGGCATCCGGTGCCGGTGGCGCGGCAGGTCAGCTCACTCGCCCAGCTGGCCGGTGGCGGGTTCGTCTTCGGTGTCGGTGTCGGCGGGGAAGACCCGAACGAGGTGCGCATGTGCGGCGTCGATCCGGCCACGCGAGGGCGGCGGATGGACGAGGCACTGCCGATAGTGCGGCGCCTGGTCGCCGGCGAACAGGTCAGCCACCACGGCGAGTTCTTCGATCTCGACGACGCGCGCATCCTGCCCGTCGCTGCGCGCGGCGTGCCCGTGGTGGTCGGTGGCCGTTCACCCGCAGCGCTGCGCCGCGCCGGCCGGTTCGGCGACGGGTACCTGGGCGTGTGGGTCACGCCCGAACGGATGGCCGGCGCGATCGGCGAGGTGCAGGCCACCGCCGCGAGCGTGGGGCGGGTCGACGTCGCCTGGCGGCACGGCATCCAGATGTGGTGTGGCTTCGGCGAGACGGCGGTGCAGGCTCGCCGGTTCGTGGCCGCCGAGATGGAGGCGCTCTATCGGGTGCCGTTCGAGCGCTTCGAGCGCTACACGCCGGTGGGGGAACCTGCCGACATCGCCGCCGCCGCTCGCACGTTCGTCGCCGCCGGTTGTCGCGACGTGAACCTGATCGCCGTCGCTGCATCTCCCGCCGAAGCGCTGCTGTGCGCTGCCGAGGTGCGCCGCCTGCTCGAGGAGCCGGCCCCGGCGTGACGCTCCGGCGGGAGATGCAGGTCTGACACGGTCGCCCGGGTGGCTCGCCGCCGACGTCGCGGTCAGGCCACCGTGCCGTCGGCACGCAGGCGTGCGATCTCGGTGGCGTCGCAACCCAGTTCGCGCAGCACTTCGTCGGTGTGCTGGCCGACCGCCGGTGGAACCCGGCCCAGTTCCCCCGGCGTGCGCGAGAAGCGGGGCGCCACGCCCGGCTGCACGACCCCGTCGTGCTCGACGTACGTACCGTGTGCCAGGGCGTGCGGGTGCGTCAGCGCCTCCTCCAGTTCGAGGACAGGTGTCACGCACGCCTCCTGGCCCTCGAACACCTCGGCCCACTCGGCCAGCGTGCGCTGTGCGATGGTCGACGCGAAGAGCTCCTTCATCGTCGGCCACCCGCTGCGATCGTTCTGCGCCGGCAGATCGGTGCGCTCGCCTAGACCGAGCAGCCGAAGTGCGACCGCGTAGAACTTCGGCTCCAGCGCGCCAACCGCCAGGAAGCGGTGATCGGCCGTCTCGTACACCTCGTAGTAGTGCGCCCCGGAGTCGTAGAAGTTGGAGCCCGCCGGCGCGAGGCGGCCCATCGCCAGATGAGCCAGCGGCATGGCCAGCTGGCCGGCGACGCCGTCGATCATCGCGCTGTCGATCACCTGGCCCCTGCCGGACACCGATCGTTCGAAGAGCGCGGCAGCGATGCCGAACGCCATCACGGCTCCGCCGCCGCCGTAGTCCGCCGCGAGGTTGAGCGGGAACATCGGCCGCTCGCCGTCGCGTTTGAACCTGCCGAGCGCGCCGACGGTGGAGAGGTAGTTGATGTCGTGGCCGACGTCGCCGGAGAGCGGACCGTCTTGGCCCCACCCGGTGAGGCGCGCGTACACCAGCCGGTCGTTGCGGTCGCGGCACACGTCGGGGCCGAGGCCGAGGCGCTCCATCACACCCGGGCGGTTGCCCTCGAGCAGCACGTCGGCTCCGTCCACCAGCCGCAGGACCAGCTCGACACCGGCCGTCGTGGTGAGGTCGATGACCACCGATCGGCGGCTGCGATGAGGGATGAACTTCTCCGGCTCGCTGAAGCGGCCCGAGCCCGGGCGCTCCACGCGGATCACGTCGGCGCCGAGGTCGCCGAGCAGCATCGCGCAGTACGGCCCGGGGCCCAGCCCGGTGAGGTCGAGGACGCGCACGTCGACGAACGGCCCGCCGGTCATGGTGCCGTCTCGCGGGTCGGCACGCGGGTGGGTTGGACGCTGGGCGCGAGAGTGGGCTGGAGGGCGATCCGGTGTGGAGGCGACGCCGAGACGATCATGTCACTCATTAAGTTATATGATTCGCGCCATGAGCAGCGACACGCCAGACCTGGATGCCCCCCAGTTGATCCACGGCCGCACGTGGCAGGAGATGCCGGTCGGCTTCAGGTTCCGCACGTCGGCGCGCACGATCACCGAACCCGACGTGGTCAGCTTCGTCACGCTCGTCGGTGTCAACGAGCCGCTGTTCATGGACGAACGGTTCGGCCCCGCCCACGGGTACAGCGGCCGGCTCGTGCCGGGCATGATGACGTTCGCATATGCGGAGGGCCTGGTCATCCAAGGGGGCAGCATCCACGGCACCGGGCTGGCCTTCATGCACAGCGAGCTCGACATCAAGCGGCCGGTGTACGTCGGCGACACGATCGCAGTGCTGGTCGAGGTCACCGGGTCGCGCGCTGCGTCCACGGGTGAACGGGGCGTCGTCACCACGCGCAACACGGTGTTCAACCAGCGCGAGGAGGTCGTCATGGTCTACACGCCGGTCCGCCTGACGAAGGGCACCCCGGAGCAGTGATCTGGCTCGACCTCGTCGCCGCCCGCGCCGACTCGCACGATCCGGCCGTCGTCACCGACGACGGGGTGTGGAGCTGGCACGAGCTGCTCGCTCGCGCCGGCGGTGGAGTCGAGTTCCTCGACTCGGTGGGCGCGCCGGTGGGTGCGCCCGTGGTCGCGTTGCTCACCAGCCGCCCGATGGCCTTCGCGCTCACCATCGCTGCGGCGGCGACGGATCGCGGCCTCGCTCCCCTGGGGCCCCGGCTCACCTTGTCCGAACTGGCGCCGTGTGTCGCGGCGCTGCCCGGGGAGGTCATCGTCACCGAGCCCGAGCTCGAGTCCCTGGCCAACGAGGTGGCTGGGCTGACGGGTCGGCGGGTGGCCGTGCTGACCGACTTGCCCGCCGCCGGCTGGCGCGAGCTCGCCCCCGTCGGCGCCGATCGCCCGGCAGCGATCCTGCACACCTCGGGCACCACCGGCCTGCCGAAGGCCGTCGCCTACACCGAGGGCAAGTTGGTGGCACGTGTGAAGGTGAACGCCCATCTCGTCGCGCTGGGCCCTGGTGCGGTGTACGCCACCGCGTCGCCGTTCCATCACATCGCCGGCCTGGGGATGATGTTCGTCGCGCTCGGCGCCGGCGCCGCTCTGCGGCCGATACCCCGGTTCGACGTGGCTGCCTGGCGGGCGCTTCCCGACAGCGGGGTGACGCACGCCTTGATCGTGCCGACGATGATCGAGATGCTGCTCGATGCCGGCGAGATGCACCTGCCGGGCCTGCGCGTTCTGCAGTACGGCGCCTCGTCGATCCACCCCGACACGTTGGCGCGCGCGATGAAGGCGCTCCCCGGTGTGGGCTTCGTGAACCTCTTCGGGCAGACCGAAGGCAGCCCGATCACCGCGTTGACGATGGCCGACCACGAGCTGGCCGCGGCCGGCCGCCCGGAACTGCTGACCTCCGTCGGCCGTGCGGCACCTGGCGTGGAGGTCGTGATCGCCGAGCCCGACGAGACCGGCGTGGGCGAGATCCACGCCCGCGCCGAGCACCTGTTCCGGCCCGACGCCGATGGGTGGTTGCGCACCGGCGATCTCGGGCGCCTCGACGCCGATGGGTACCTGTACCTGGTGGGGCGCAAAGGCGACAAGATCATCCGTGGTGGCGAGAACGTGTACCCGCTCGAGGTCGAGCACGTGCTGTCGTCGCACCCGGCGGTCGCGGAAGCGTGTGTGTACGGCGTGCCCGACCGCGTGTACGGCGAGGTCGTCGCTGCCACTGTGGTGCCCGCGGCCGACGTGCCGCTGCCCCCGTGGGACGAACTGCGGGCCTACACGCGCGAACGGTTGGCCGGCTTCAAGGTGCCCACCCGTTGGGAGGTGGCCACCGAACTGCCGCGGAACGCCACGGGCAAGGTGCTGCGGCGAGCACTGATCCAGAAGGCCGGAGGCGAGTGACGATGACGAACGTGCCAGTGACCGACGACGAGTTCCGCGAGGAGCTCCGCGACTGGATCGCCGACCATCTGGTGGGCCAGTTCGCCGACCATCGTGGTGTCGGTGGCCCGGCCGACGACACCGCCTGGGAGGTGCGCCTGGAGTGGGAGAGACTGTTGGCGCGCGACAAGTGGCTCAACGCGTCGTGGCCCGTGGAGTACGGCGGCCGCGGTGCCACACCGCGGCAGGAGTTGATCTTCCACATCGAGCACGCCGCCGCGGGTGGCCCGTACTGGTGCGGGGTGCAGGGTCGCGACCTGTTCGGCCCCACGCTGCTCGAGTTCGGCACCGCTGAGCAGAAGGCGCGGTTCCTGCCCGAGATCACCGGCGTTCGTGAGTTCTGGGGCCAGGGGTTCAGCGAACCGGAGGCGGGCTCTGATCTCGCCGGCCTGCGCACCACAGCGGTGCTCGACGGCCATGAGTGGGTGATCAACGGCCAGAAGATCTGGATGACGTTCGGTGCCCACGCCGACTGGGTGTACGTGCTGTGCCGCACCAACCGCGAGGTGTCGAAGCACAAGGGAATCTCGATGCTGCTGGTGCCGGTGGATCAGCCGGGCGTCGACGTACGCACCATCCGCAACATCGCCGGTGGGCGCGAGTTCGCCGAGGTGTTCTTCACCGACGCACGCACCTCTGCCGAACACGTCGTCGGTGCGGTCGATGGTGGCTGGAGCGTGGTGATGGGCACGCTCGGCAACGAGCGCGCCGGGGCCACGGTGCTTCCCTTCCAGGCCGCCTTCGAGCGCGAGATGCGCAAGCTGATCGAGCTGGCCACCGAGCGCGGCCTCACCTGCGACCCGGTGGTGCGCCAGAAGCTGGCCAAGGCCTGGGGTGGCCTGCGGATCATGCAGCTCAGCAACGACCGGATGCTGCAAACGGTGCTGCACGGTGGGCACCCAGGGCCCGAGTCGTCGGTCAACAAGCTCTACTGGGCCAACTGGCACCGCGACGTCGGCGAGTTGATGGTCGATCTGCTGGGTGCCGACGCGCTGGTCGTGGGCGAGGGCTATCACCTGCACCCGATGCAGCACACGTTCCTGAACTCGCGGGCCGAGACGATCTACGGCGGCGCCAACGAGATCCAGCGCAACATCGTCGGCGAGCGCGTGCTCGGCCTGCCGAAAGAACCCTCGTGAGCATCGAGGGTGACGAGAAGCGCGGCCGTTGCTCTCGATCCGGTTCGAAGTCCTCTCTCCGAAAGGTGTCCGTCATGACCAACAGCACACACGACAGCCTGCTCATCGACCGTGACCGACGTGTCGAGCAGACCCCGCGGCCGGCGTTGGTCAGCCACGAGGCGCTGCGTCCTGGTCCGCCATGTCGTCGAGGTCGGCGCGGAACCGGTCAGCGTCGACGGTTGGCGCGTTGCGGAACATCGCGAAGACGGAGTCGGTGGACACGAAGCGATGACGGCGCATCGGAGTCGGCGCATCTCAGGTGCTTGCTACCTAAGTAGCACTGCTAGTAGTATGATGGTATGAAGGTCAGCGTGAGCCTCCCCGATGATGATGTCGAGTTCCTTGACACCTACGCAGAACGCGAGGGATTTGCCTCCCGTTCAGCGGTCGTGCACAAGGCAGTGCGGATGCTGCGAGCGTCCGAACTCGGCTCCGCATACGAGGATGCGTGGGCCGAGTGGGCCGCCAGCGACGACAGCGCCATGTGGGACACAACGACCGCTGACGGGCAAGCTGATGCGACGGGGTGAGATCAGGCTCGTCGACCTCGAACCCGTGCGCGGCGCCGAGGCTGACAAGCAACGGCCCGCAGTCATCGTGAGCAACGACGGCGCGAACACCACCGCCGAACGCCTCGGGCGCGGTGTCGTGACGGTCGTCCCGGTGACGTCGAACACCGATCGGGTCTACCCGTTTCAGGTTCTGCTGCCCGCCAGCGTCACCGGACTTGCCGTCGATTCGAAGGCACAAGCGGAACAGGTTCGTTCCGTCGCGGTCGAGCGTGTTGGCTCACGAGTTGGCCTGTTGACCACCGAACTACAAGCAGATCTCGACGAGGCGCTCCGCCTTCACCTCGCCCTGTGATCGCCAATGGGGCGACACGCAGATCGGCAGCTGTGGACGACGCCCGTGCCAGGACAGATCACGTCAAGCCGTAGCTCGCATGGGCCGGTATCGCAGGGCGACCGCACCCGACCGTGGTGGCTGGAGTGCACGTGGTGGATCCGACATCGATCGAGTGGTGTGTCGCAGCGCGCGCACATCGGGTGCCGCACGGCTACCGGCGGCGGCCACACCGTCAGTAGACGCTGTACCCGCCGTCGATGCGGATCGCGTCGCCGGTGTGGAAGGTGGACGCCGAGCTCGCCAGGTACACGGCGATCCCGGCCCACTCCTCCGGCTTACCCCACCGCCGCAGCGGTATGCGCGGCAGGATCTTCTCCGCCACCCCTGGCTGCGCGGCCCACGGCTCCATCATCGGTGACATCGTCCAGCCGGGCAGCAGTGCGTTGGCCCGGATGCGATGGCGGCCCAGTTCGACGGCCAGGCCGCGCATCATCGCGATCACACCCGCCTTCGACGCGGCGTATGCCTCTTCTCGCGGGGAGCCGAAGTCGACGCTGATGCTGGACGTACCCACGAGGCTGCCGCCGTCGCCCTGCGCGATCATCTGCTTGGCCGCTTCGCGCAACACCAGGTAGGCGCCGTCGAGGTTCACCCGCGTGATGGCGCGCCATTGCTCGAGCGTGGAGTCCACGAACGGTGGGTTGGTGTGCGCACCCGCCGACCCGGCGTTGGCGAAGCACGCGTCGATCCGCCCGAACTCGCCGACCACCCACGCGACCCCGTCGACCACCGCGGCCTCGTTGCCCACATCGACCACGTGCGCCGCGACCTTCGTGCCGTGAGTGGTGAGCCGCTCGAGCGCGGCAGCGTTCTTGTCCGGGTTCGTGCCCCAGATGCACACCGCGGCCCCGGCCTGGGCGAGGCCCTCGGCCATCCCGAGGCCGATGCCGGAGTTGCCGCCGGTGATCAGCGCGACACGACCGCGCAGGTCGAACATGGGCAGGTTCATGGCTGTACCCCCAAGGGTGCGAGGCGCCGCCACGCGTCGAGCGGGATCGTGGTGTCGTCACCGGTGAGTACTTCGATGCAGACGTGGTCGGCGCCCGCAGCGAGGTGCTCGCGCACGCGGGCGGCGATGTCATCCTCGCCACCGATCGCGACGAGCGCGTCGACGAGAGCGTCGGACACCCCGTCGTCGATGTCGCCCACGTCGAACCCCGAGCGCAGCACGTTCTCGCGGTACGCGGGGTTCTTGATGGTGGGTGCCACCGAGGCACGCGCGATGTCGAGGCCCTCACCTCGGTCGTCTGTCAACACCACCTTGACGCAGGGTGCGAGGAAGGGGTCAGGGCCGAGGATCTCTCGCGCCCACGCCGTATGCGCCACCGGTGCGACGTAGGTGTGCGCGCCGCCTGCCCGCTGTGCGGCCAGCCGCAGCATCTGCGGCCCGAGCGCGGCGAGCACGCGGTCGTTGCCGCCGGCCGGAGCAGGCGCACCACCTCGCGTCGCGTCCATGCTGTCCAGGTAGCTGCGCATCGTGGCCAGCGGCGGCCCGTACTGCTGGCCCAGCATGCGCTCCACGACCATCGGGTGGCTGACGCCGAGGCCCAGCAGGAACCGCCCGGCGAACCGCGCGTTGAGGTGGCGCTGCGCGAGCGCGGCGGCCTGCGGGCTGCGGGCGTGAACCCGGGCGATGCCGGTGGCGACGACCAGCCGGTCGGTGGCGGCCAGCAGCAGCGTCGCGTGGGTGAGCACTTCGCGGTGGATGGCCTCGGGGATCCACAATGTCTGCCAGCCGAGGGCTTCCAACTCGGCCGCTGCTCGCTCGCCCAGGTCGCCGTCGCTCATGTCCAGTTGGCGCGTCCAGATGCCGACGCGACCCAGTCGAGCCGTGAACTCGGAGCGGTTCATCGGCCGCTGAAGCTCGGTGGGCGCTTCTCGCGGAACGCCGTCAGGCCCTCGACCCGGTCGTGGGTGTCGAACAGCGCCGCCACCGTGTCGCGTTCCAGCGCTATGCCCTCGGCCAACGACAGCTCGCCGCCGATGTCGACGAGGCGCTTTGCTGCCGCCAGCGCGGCCGGTGGGCCCTCGGCGAGCGAAGTGGCGAGAGCCAGCGCAGCCTCCACCACGTCGTCGTGGATCGAGTTGACGAGACCGAACTGCGCGGCCGTCGCGGCGTCGAGCGGGGCGCCGGTGAGCAGCATGTGCTTGGCGACACCCGCCGGCAACATGCGCGC
Source organism: Actinomycetota bacterium (assembly GCA_030645675.1). Taxonomy (GTDB): domain Bacteria; phylum Actinomycetota; class Acidimicrobiia; order Acidimicrobiales; family Ilumatobacteraceae; genus UBA668. Next base: position 15,471 of record JAUSLQ010000080.1, read on the forward strand.
CAGTCGCTGCGACCCCCCGGCGGCGGGTAGCAGGCCCAGCTTGATCTCGGGTACGCCCAGGCGTGCGCCAGGGGCTGCCAGCCGCAGGTCGCAGGCCAACGCGAGCTCGCAGCCACCTCCGAACGCCATCCCGTTGATCGCCGCGATCGAGGGCACCGGGCAGGCCTCGAGGCGGTCGTAGGCATCGGTGAGGCCCTTCACGAACCGGGCGAAGTCGGCGCCGTTCTGCAACGTGTCGAGCTCGGAGATGTCGGCGCCGGCGGAGAACGCGCGGCCCTCACCGGTGACGACGATGGAGCGCAGCTGCGGGTCGGCTTCGATGGCATCGAGGTGCTGATGCAGCTCGGCGACCGTGTCGGAGCCGATGGCGTTCAGGCGGGTGGGGCGGTCGAGGACGAGCAGTGCGACGCGCCCACGGCGTTCGAAGCGGAGAACTGAAGTCATGGCGGTCGCCTCAGGCCATCGTCCGGCCGCCGCTGACGGACAGCGACTGGCCGGTGATGTAGCTGGCGCCGTCGCTCAGCAGGAACGCGACGGCCGGCGCGATGTCGCCCGGCTGAGCTGTGCGCCGCAGGGGGATCGCCTTGGCCAGGCCTGCGTAGAGCTTCTCGGAGTAGTCGGCGACCTGCGCGAGCAACGCGGTCTCGGTCGGGCCGGGGCACACCGAGTTGACGGTGATGCCGTACCGGGCGACCTCGCGGGCCAACGTCTTGCCGAACGCGATGACGCCGCCCTTCGTCGCCGAGTACACCGCTTCACCGGATGACCCGACCCGCCCGGCATCGGAGGCGATGGAGACGATGCGGCCGCCGTTGCGCTGGATCATGCCGTCGAGCACCGCCCTGCAGAAGGCGATGGTGCCCTTCAGGTTGACCGCGATGATGCGGTCCCACTCGTCCTCGGTGGAGTCGACGAACGGCTTGATCACGTCGATGCCGGCGTTGTTGACCAGCGCGGTGACCGGCCCCAGCGCCGCCTCGACCTCGGCGACCGCTGCCCGCACCGATGCGGTGTCGGCGATGTCCACCCCGATGCCGTCGGCGGCGACCCTGTGGTTGGATCGCAGCTCGGCGGCGGTCGCTGTGGCCGCCGCGAGGTTGACGTCGCACACGGCGACCGACCAGCCGTCGGCGGCGAGCGCGTCGGCGATGGCAGCGCCGATGCCGCGTGCGGCACCGGTGACAATGGCTACTCGGGATGTCGTCATCGATGGTTCCTGTCCTGTGCGTTCGGTGGGTTCATTCACTGGTGGGGCCGTTGAAGATGGGGGCGCGCTTCTCTCGGTGCGAAGCAAGGCCTTCGGCGGCATCCGGGCCGCCGAAGCCGTAGAACTCGAGACCCAGCGATGCGTCGAACGCCGGGCCGGCCGTGCGGTACCAGTGGTTCAGCGAGTGTTTCGTCCAGCGCAGCGCGGACTGCGACATCGTGGAGAGCTGCACGGCGACCTCCAGCGCCCGAGACTTCACCTGGTCGTCGTCGACGCACAGCGAGACGAGGCCGATGCGCTCGGCCTCCTCACCGGTCAGGGTGTCGCACGTGAGCAGGTAGTACTTGCTCTTCGCCATGCCGGCCAGCAACGGCCAGCAGACGGCGGCGTGGTCGCCGGCGGCGACCCCGAGGCGGGTGTGGCCGTCGATGATGCGCGCCGTTCGGCCGACGACGGAGATGTCGGCGAGGATTCCGGCCACGAGGCCGGCACCAACGGCCGGGCCGTGGATCGCGGAGATGATCGGCTTCGAGCAGTTGATGACGTTCCACACGAGGTCGCGCGCCTCGCGCATCACGCGGGTGCGGATGGCGTAGTCGTTGACGATGCCGTCGAGCAGTTCGAAGCTGCCTCCGGAGGAGAAGCCCTTGCCCGCGCCCTGCAGGATCGCGACGCGCACGTCGGGGTCGCGGTCGATGGTCAGCCAGATGTCGGCGATCTCTCGGTGCGCATCTGGCCCCACCGAGTTCAGCCCGGGCGCGTCGAACGTGATGCGCAGCACGCCGGCGGACGGCCAGTCGTAGGTGAAGCTGGGGAACAGTGCGGCGTAGTCGGTGGTCATCTGCGTCACTCGCTCTCTGTCTGAATCCGTTATCGTATTGAACGATATACGAACCGACCGGGAGTGCTCACACATGGACTTCGCCTTCACCGAGGAGCAGACGCTGCTCCAGGAGACAGCCCGTTCGTTCGTGGCGAAGCACTGCCCGCCCGAGCAGGCCAAGGCGTGGGACGACGCCGACGAGTTCCCGGTGCAGCTGTGGCAGCGGA
>JAUSLQ010000081.1 GCA_030645675.1 Actinomycetota bacterium
CACCGACTTCCCGGGCAGCGACCCGGAGGCGATGTACGACAGCCTGCAGACGCTGGGGGCGATGCCGCACGGCACGGTCGTGTACCCGGGACACCGCTACTCGGCGCCGTCCAGCGCCACGATCGACGCGATCAAGGAGAGCAACTACGTCTACCGGCCGCGCAGCAAGGAGCAGTGGCTGACGATGTTCGGCAGCTGACCAGGTCGCCTGCGCACGGTCAGGTCACGGCGAAGACGATCGCGCTGGCGCCGGCCAGGAAGAGCAGCACCACCACCATCCACCGGAAGCGTTCGCCGTGCACGTGCTTGCGCACGGGCCACCCCAGCAACTGCCCCACGGCCCACGCCGGCAGCGCGATCAGCGCGGCTCGCATCCCTTCACGAGTGACCTTGCCGTCGGCCACGAACAGTGCGAGGCCGACGATGTTGCTGAGCGCGAACACCATCGAGATCGTCGCGCGGAACCTGGCGGGGCTGAGATGGCGAGCCTGAAGGTCGAACACCAACGGCGGGCCATTGGTGGACAGCGAAGTGTTCAGCACACCCGACAGGAAGCCGGCCCCCACGTCCATGGCCGGCCCGACGTGAGTGAGGTTGATGCGACGGATGATCAGCGCCGTGGCGATCAGCACCGCCACACCGAGCACGATCTTCAGCGTTCGGTCGGCGACCACGTTCAGCACCACCAGGCCCAGAGGCATGCCGAGGAACGCCGACAACGTGAGCCGCTTCACCAACGGCCGGTCGGCATCGGCCCGCTGGTGCCACGCCTGCCACACCGAGGACATGATGCCCAACAGCGAGCTGATCACCACCGCCTTCTCCACCGGCACGGCGATGGTCATGATCGGCATGCACAACAGCGCGAACCCGAAGCCGGCGATGACCTGCACGAACGCCGCCCCGAAGACGGCCACGGCGACGACGACGAGCTGGCCGGTGGTCACGACCGCCGAGTCTGCCACCTACGCCGGCGGCGATGAGGACTCTGCCGATCATCGATCCGACTACTTCGGCGCCGAACTGCCTCCCCCGTCGGGCTGGGTCTCGACCCTGGCTTCTTCCGCGACGGTCTCACTGCCGAACCCACTCCCCTGTTCCGCATCTTCCGCTACCCGCCGCACATGGCTGAGCGCCAAGGTCGCCAAGGTGTTCCCAGAGCTGGCGGTCGATGTGCGACTGCCGGTGGACTGAAGCTCAGCGACCCAACAGCGCCGGCCGGCTAGCGGCCCAGGGTGTAGGTGCGGCCCACACGGTCGGCGGCGATCACCCTCCAACCGTCGGCCAGGTGCGGTGCCATCTCCTCGCGCACGGCCATCCGTGCGTGAAGTGCTTCCGGCGCGGACGCGGCGATCTGCTCCGGCGACACCGCTGGCACGCCGAGCACGAACTCCTGGGAGAACGCCGGGCGCGGCCGTTCGAGCTCCCACTGCACGGTCAGCCGGTCGCTGGGCAAGGAGCCGTTGATGCCGCCCAGCGAGCCGTAGTGGTTCACGTGGTAGGTGACGCCCAGCGCCCCCAGCTTGTTCAGGTTCAGGTGGGCGTTGGTCAGCTGCAGTGGATCGAACGTCCAGCGCATCGCCGTCACGCCGTTGTCCACGCACCACGCGGCCTGGCGCCGCTTCAGCTGCTCGCCCAACCCGCAGCGGCGGTACTCCGGGTCGACCGCCAGGTAGTGCGAGTGCAACACCCGCGCCTCGTACGTGCGGAAGCCGAACACAGTTCCCACCAGGCGGCCGTCGTCGTAGGCGCCGATCGCCACGCCACCTTCCTCCAGGCAGGCGACGAGCATGTTCACCGACACCCGGTCGTCATCGCCACCCCAGATGCGCCCTTCGAAAGCGGGCAGTTCGGCCACGTCGTCGGCGGTGCGCAGCACGCGCATCTCGACGGTCACCGGCGGATCACTTCCACGCTCTCGGTGACCGAGTGCAGGAACGCCGCGTCGAGCGTGACGCCGATGCCCGGCCCCTCGGGCACGGGCATGATGCCGTTCGTCGCCTCCAGCTGCTGCTCGGTGATGTCGCGGGCGTACGTGCGGCTGGCCGACGCGGTGTCGCCGGGGAGCACGAAGCCGGGCATGGTGGCCAGGTGGATGTTGTGGGCGCGCCCGATGCCGGTCTCCAGCATGCCGCCGCACCACATCGGCACGTTGCGTGCCACGCACATGTCGTGGATCTCGCGCACCGCCTGCAAACCCCCCACGCGGCCGACCTTCACGTTCACCACGGTGCATGCCTTCAAATCGAGCGCGGCCTTCACCCGCGCCGGCGAGGTGAGCGTCTCGTCGAGGCACAGCTCGGTCTTCAGCTGGGTTGCCAGGTAGGCGTGGTCGACCATGTCGTCCCAGTGCAGCGGCTGCTCGATGTAGTGCAGGCCGAACTCGTCGATCTGGCGCAGCAGAGACATCATCTCCAACGTGTACGCGGAGTTGGCGTCGACCGTCAGCTCGATGTCGGGGTGCACGGCACGCACGGCGGCCAACATGTCGATGTCCCAGCCGGGCTCGATCTTCAGCTTCACCCGCTGGTAGCCCTGCTCGACGTGGCGGGTGACGTTCTCCACTGTCGTGTCGATCGGGTTCATGCCCAGGCTGGCGCCGACGGGTATCTCGGTGCGCACGCCGCCGAGCAGGGTGCGCAGCGGCACGCCCTGCTGGCGGGCGTAGCAGTCCCACACGGCCAGTTCCAGTGCGGACTTGGCCATCGGGTTACCGCGCCACTCCACCCACCGCGCCGTGACCTCCGAGGGGTGCTGCACCTCGCGCGACATCAGCTCGGGGGCGAAGGCGCCGCGCAGCAGGTGCATCGCACCCGGGATGCACTCCTCCCGGTAGTGCGGGAACGGGTCCATCACACCCTCGCCGTACCCCTCCACTCCCTCGGACCGGATGGTGACGATGACGGCGTGCTTCTCCACCTCCTCAGCGAACGACGTCTTGAACGGTGAGCGGTAGGGCAGGCGGACGAGCCGCAGCTCCACTTCCTCGATGCGCATGAATCGGTTCTAGCAGGGCCGGCCTACCAGGTGTCGATGTTCGACCGCTTCTTGCCCTCCCGCACGGGGGCCGGCGGAGCGGCCCGCAACACGGCGGAGATCCAGCGCCGGGTGTCGGCAGGGTCGATCACGTCGTCGATCTCGTAGTGGCTGGCAATGTTGACGGCCTTGCCCACCTCGTACATGCGGTCGACCATCTGCTGGAAGGTGTGCTCGCGCTCGGTGTCGTCGGCGATGGCGGCGAGCTCGTTTCGGTAGCCAAGACGCACCGCACCTTCCAGGCCCATGCCGCCGAACTCGCCCGTCGGCCAGGCGATGCAGGCATGCGGTGCCTTCGTGCTGCCGCCCATCATCGTCTGCGCGCCGAGGCCGTAGCTCTTGCGGAGCACGATGCTGACCATCGGCACCGTGACGTTCGCGCCGGTGACGAACAGTCGGCTGCAGTGGCGCACGAGTGCGGTCTTCTCGACCTCCGGACCGACCATCATCCCCGGCGTGTCGACGAGCGTCACCACGGGGATGTCGAACGCGTCGCACAGCTGGAGGAAACGCGCCCCCTTGTCGGCGCCGTCACTGTCGATCGCACCGGCCAGGTGGCTGGGGTTGTTGGCCAGCACGCCCACCGGCCTGCCCTCCACGCGGGCGAAGGCGGTCACCATGCCGAGACCGAAGTCGCGACGCAGCTCCAGCACGCTGGCCGTGTCGAACAGGCCATGGATCACCGCGTGCACGTCGTAGCCGCGCTTGCGATCCTCGGGGATCGCGTGGCGCAGCTCGCGCTGGTCGGCGCACTGCCACTCGCTGGTCGCACCCTGGAAGTAGCCCAAGTACTGCTTCGCCGCGGCGACCGCCGCCGCTTCGTCGGCCACTGCGATGTCGACCACGCCGTTCGCCTGCTGCACGCTCATCGGGCCGATCTCGTGCGGGTCGAACACGCCCAACCCACCACCCTCGATCATCGCCGGGCCGCCCATGCCGATGTTGCTGTCGGCGGTGGCGATCACCACATCGCAGCAGCCGAGAATGGCTGCGTTGCCCGCGAAGCAGAAGCCGGCGTTGATGCCGACCAACGGCACCAGCCCACTGAGCTCGGCGAAGTAGCGGAACGCCAGGCAGTCCAGCCCGGTGACGCCCATGGTGTCGGTGTCGCCCGGGCGGCCTCCCCCGCCTTCGGTGAAGAACACCACGGGCAGTCGCAGCGACTCGGCCAGCTCGAACAGGCGGTCCTTCTTGCGGTGGTTCTGCCCGCCCTGGGTGCCGGCCAGCACGGTGTAGTCGTAGCTCATCGCCACCACCGAGCGTCCGTTCACCGTGCCCAGGCCGCCAACCATTCCATCCGCCGGGGTGCGGGCGATCAGGTCGTCGAGCGCCCGGCGCCGGCGCTGGGGGGCGATGACCACCGGGCCGTACTCGACGAACGAACCCTCGTCGACCAGGTCGGCCACGTTCTCGCGAGCGGTGCGGCGGCCCAGCGCTCGGCGTTTGGCCACGGCGTCGGGGCGGGCGGCATCGAGGCCGATCGCGTGGCGGGCCACGGCTTCCGCGAGATCGGGGCGGATGTGGGCGGGGTCTTCTGCCACCTCCACGACGAGCGCGGCAACGGTGACCTCACCGGGGTGCACCCGTGCCACTGCCGCGTGCTCCATCACTGTGTCGCCGACCGCCACCAGCACGGCTGCCACTGCGCCGTCGGCGGTCGAGTCGATCGCGTGGTGCATCTTCATCGACTCGATCAGCATCAACTGCTGGCCGCGGCGCACCTGCTGCCCCTCCGTCACATCGACGGCGACGATCGTGCCCTGCATCGGCGCCGTGATGTCGATCTGCTCCCCCACGCCAACGACGGTAGCCGGGTCGCGCGACGGCGACCCGAGTGGAAGACCCACATCACGAATGCCGAGACCACCGTCTTCCACTCGAATCACCACTCCCACTCACCACACCGGGTGGAAGACCCACGTCACGAATGCCGAGACCACCATCTTCCATTCGGGCCGCCAGGCCGACGGCGGGCGGCGGCACCGGTCGCTGCACGCGGTCTACCCTGGCCGGATGAGCGACGCCGTCGAGCTGCAGGTGGCCGGCCACACCCTCACCGTCACCAGCCCGGAGAAGGTGTTCTTCCGTGCCCGCGGCGAGACCAAGCTCGACCTGATCCTGTACTACCTGTCGGTGGGCGACGCAGTGATGCGCCAGATGTACGACCGGCCGGTGCTGCTGCAGCGGTTCCCCAATGGCGCCCACGGCAGCAACTTCTTCCAGAAGCGAATCCCCGAAGGTGCCCCCGAGTGGCTGCACACCACCACCGTGCTTACTCCCAACGGCACGCCCTCGCGGGCGCTGGTGATCGCCGACCTGGCGCACATGGTGTGGGCGGTGAACCTGGGCTGCCTGGGGTTCCACAGCTGGCCCGTGCGGGCCGCCGATCAAGAGCACTGCGACGAGCTGCGCATCGACCTCGACCCCGGCCCGGGCACCACCTATCCGATGGCGGTGGAGACTGCTCACGAGACGAAGCGGTTGTTCGACGACCTTGGCATCGCCGCCTACATCAAGACCTCGGGGAACCGCGGCCTGCACGTGTACGTGCGCCTGCAGCCCACCCACGACAGCGTCGCCGTGCGCAGCGCTGCCGTCGCCGTCGCACGCGAGCTGGAACGCCGGCGTCCAGAGCTGATCACCGCCGCATGGTGGAAGGAGGAGCGCGGCGAGCGGATCTTCATCGACTTCAACCAGAACGCCCCGCACAAGACCGTCTTCGCTCCCTGGTCGGTGCGCGCGCTCGATCATGCGCCGGTGTCGTTCCCGTTTCCGTGGCAGTTGCTCGACACCGTGCAGCCGCACGAGATGACCATCGCCACCGTGCCCGCCTGGGTGGCCGAGCACGGCGACGCATGGGAGACCATGAACGACAACCCGCAGGCGCTGGAGCCCCTGTTGGAGATGGTGCGCCGCGACCAGCACGCAGGGTTGCAGGACGCTCCCTGGCCCCCGGTGTACCCGAAGATGGCCGGCGAGCCCACGCGTGTTGCACCCAGCCGGGCAAAGAAGCCGAAACCCGCGCCCCCTGCAACCACCGAGTAGCCACCTCCGACTGCCTCAGCCAGCGGGCAGCAGCCGGTAGATCCTGATGCCGGCCACCACGTCCACCTCGCTGTACTTCGCGCCCATCACGGCGGCCACACCACCCGAGCGCTCGCAGCGGTCAGGCGAGTCGAACTGAGCCACGTAGGTGGGCGGATGACCCGATGTGAACAGGGCCAGCAGGTCGGCCTGGCCGCCCTCGGCCTGTCGCACCCCATCGGACCACAGGTAGCGGAAGGGAGGGTCGACCCCGGCGTGCGCATACGTGGCCGCCGCCGCGCACATCACGTACAGCGTCTCGCCGGGTTGCATGCGGTTCCGCAGCCAGTGGCCCGCCTGCTGTGCCTGCCACGGTCGCGATTCGTTGCTGACGGCCAGCGCCACTTCGCGACCAGGAAGGAACGCGAACGTGGCCCACGACCACAACGCCACGCCGACCACCAGCGCTGCCGACGACCAGCGCACTGCGAGCGCCCGGCGACCTGTCGGCGGGCGCCCTTCCGCGACCGCCGCGACCGCCGCTCCTGCCGCGCCTGCCGCGCCTGCCGCGCCCGAGTGGCACGGGGCATCCGAGCCCACCGCACAGTTCCCCACGTTGCCGCTGGCTGAGCATCCGCCCACCGTGCCGGTGCCCACCGTGCCGGCCGCGGCGCCGGCCTCGTCGGTCGTGCTCAGCACCAACGCTCCCACCAAGCAGCGCAAGAGCGTGTTGCCGTGGGCTGTCGCCGGCGTTCTCGGCATCGCCGCTGCGGCGTTCGCCGTGCTGTGGGTGGGCAAGTCGGGCGACGCCGACGACCTCGGCAAGGAGCGCGACGCCCTCGTCGCCGACAAGGGCACGCTGGAGGCCGACCTCGTCACTGCGAACTCCAGCCTGGAGTCCGCGCAGAGCGACCTCGCTGCAGCCAGCGCCGATCTGGCCGCTGCCGAGCGCGAGCAATCCGACCTGGAAGCCCAAGTCGCCGATCTGGAGACCGAGTCCGGCGACCTGCGCGACGAGGTCGCCGCGCTGCAGGAGCAGGTCGCGCAGCTGGAGAGCGAGGCGGGCGGCTCCGACATCTCCGACGCGACGGCCCGCCGCCTCGGCGAGGCACTGGGCCAGAACGCGACACCCCCGCTGACCACTGCTGAGGCGCAGTGTTTCGGCAGGGAGATGATCAACAACGTCGGGGTGGAACTGATGATCGAGATCGGCTTCTCCTCCAACCCCACCGACAACCAGCTTGCCCGCCTTGGCGCGGGACTCATCGAGGCCGCGTTCGCCTGCGACATCGAGCTCTCTCGACTCAACTTGTGAGGCCGACAGGCCGACGGCTTCGTCGGCTCAGCGGACGGTGTAGCCCAACCGGAAGCTGCGCACTGCCGGGGCGAAGATGTTCGGCTCGATGTCGGGCTCGGAGATCACACGCAAGTCCGTGACGCGCCGCGCCAGCTGACCGAACACCTCGGCCAGCGTGGTGCGAGCGACGTGGGTACCGAGGCACAGGTGGGTGCCGAACCCGAACGCGATGTGCGGGTTCGGGTCGCGACGGATGTCGAACGTGAACGGGTCGCGGAACACGGCCTCGTCGCGGTTCGCCGAGGGGTACATCAGCACCACCCGATCGCCTGCGAGCACCGGTTGCTCGCCGATGTGGTCGGCGGCGACCACGTTGCGGAACATGTTGTTCAGCGGCGTCACCCAGCGCAGCACTTCCTCCACTGCCCGGGGCACGAGTGCCGGGTCGGTGGCCATCGCCTCCCACTGCTCCGGGTGGTCGGCGAACGCGCGCAGGCCGTGGCTGATGGCGGTGCGCGTGGTCTCTGCGCCACCGCTGATGAACAGGCCCACCTCGTGCACGATGGCTTCGGGCGGCAACGGCACACCGTCGATGGTGGCGTTCACCCAGGTGCCGATCAGGTCGTGCGTCGGGCAGCCCGCACGCTCCTTCGCCAGCGGCACCAGCGCCTGCACGAACTCCATGTTGGCGGCGATGAACTCGTCCATCACCTGCGGGTCGGTGTCGCGCATGTCGGTGCGCATCAGGCGCTCGCTCCAGCTCTTCAGCTCGCGCCACATCTCCTCGGGGTAGCCGAGCAGCCGGCACGTCAGCCGTGCGGGCAGCCGCCCCGAAAGCGCGTCGACCACTTCCATCTCGCCGGCACCGACCGCGACATCGACGGCAGCACCGATCGCGTCATCGATCAGCTCGGCCGTCAGTGTGGCGATCTCCGGGCGGCGCGCCGCGATCGCCGCGCCGGTGAACTGCCCCTGCACCAGCATGCGCTGCTGCCGATGGCGGGGGTCGTCGTGGGCGATCATGTTCACCTCCTCCTCGGCCGGGATCGCGCGGTAGGCATGCGCGCTCGCGAACACCCCGCTGCGCCGTTCCACCTCTTGCACGTCGACGTGGCGGGTGACGCCCCACAGCCCGTTCGCCTCGTCGCGGTACACCGGTTCGTGCTCGCGCATCCACGCGAACGCGGCGTGCATGCCCGCACGGTCGCGGTAGAACTCTGGGTCCAGCAGGTTGCAGGCGAGGCGTTCGGTGGCCGTCATGCCGTTGGATTAACACAGCCGCGCCGCCCGCTCGCCATCGTGCATGATGAACGGATGCCCAACGATCCAGTCGTGCTCGTCGACGACCTGCGCAAGGTGTTCAAGGTGCCGGTGCGCGAGGCGGGTCTCAAGGCATCGCTGAAGAGCCTGCTGCACCGCGAAACGCGCGACGTCGCCGCTGTCGACGGTGTCAGCCTACGCATCGACGCGGGCGAGGTGGTGGGCTTCCTCGGGCCAAACGGCGCGGGCAAGACCACCACGCTGAAGATGCTGGCCGGCCTGCTGCACCCCACCAGCGGCACCTGCCGAGTGCTGGGCCACGAGCCCAAGGGGCGGCCGGCCGAGCTGCTGCGCCAGATCACCCTCGTGATGGGCAACCGCAACCAGCTGCAGTGGGATCTGCCGGCGCTCGACTCGTTCGAGCTCAACCGCGCGATCTACCGCATCCCGCGCCCCGACTTCCTGCGCATCCGAGACGAGCTGGTGGAGCTGCTCGACCTCGGCGACCTGGTCACCAAGCCGGTCCGCAACCTGTCGCTGGGCGAGCGGATGAAGATGGAGATCGTCGGCTCGCTGCTGCACCAGCCGAAGGTGCTGTTCCTCGACGAGCCCACCATCGGGCTGGACATCACGATGCAGAAGCGCATCCGCACGTTCATCGCCGAGTACAACCAGCGCTACGGGGCCACCGTGATGCTGACCAGCCACTACATGGCCGACGTGCAGGCGCTGTGCAAGCGCGTGATCGTCATCCACCACGGGCGCATCCTGTTCGACGGCGAGCTGGCCTCGCTCTCGGATCGCTTCTCGCTGGACAAGACCGTCACCGTGCGCCTCGCCGACGGCGAGGAGATCAAGGTGAACGCGCCACGTGGCGACATCGCGGCGGCCACGGGCCGATTGCTGGCCGAGAACGACGTGGTCGACCTCACCATCGAAGACCCTCCGATCGACGACGTGATCGAGCGGCTGTTCGCATCCGGGAGCGCGCCATGAGCCCGTCGGCCGGGGGCGCCACCACCACCGACGCGTCTCTCACCAACCCTCCCGTGGAGAGTCGCACCCGGGCGCTGGCGTCGATGTACGCCACCCTGATGCGCACGTCGGTGATCGAGCAGTTCCAGTACCGCGCCGCCGCGTACTTCTACATGATCGGCATGGTGGTGGAGCCGGTGATCTACCTCGTGGTCTGGAGCACCATCGCCCGCTCGCAGGGCGGCTCGGTCGAGGGCTTCACCCCGGGCACGTTCGCCGCCTACTACATCGTGTGGATGCTGGTGCGCAACGTCAACATCGTCTTCACGCCGTTCGGCTGGGAGTGGCGCATCAAGGAGGGCAACTTCGCCGGCCAGCTGTTGAAGCCGGTACACCCGATCCACTACGACCTCGGCTACTTCGCCGGCAGCAAGCTGGTGGTGATCGTGCTGTGGCTGCCCATCGCCGGTGCGCTGTCCCTGGCCTTCCACCCCAGCCTGTACCCCACGCTGCTGCAGGGCGTCGTCTTCTTCTTCGCCATCTGGGGTGCGTACCTCATCCGCTCGCTGGTGCTCTGGGCACTGGGTCTGATCACCTTCTGGACGACGCGCGTCAGTGCGATCTACGAGGCGTACTTCCTCGCCGAGCTGCTGCTCTCCGGCCGGCTGGTGCCCATGCAGCTGATGCCGGAGTGGGCGCAGAACCTCTCCTGGGCGTTTCCGTTCCGCTGGACGTTCGCGTTCCCCATCACCGCGCTCACCGGGCCCATCACCGAGCGCGAACTGCTGGAAGGTCTGTGCATGCAGGCCGTCTGGATCGCGGTCGGCACCCTGCTCGTGGCGCTGGTGTGGAAGCGCGCCGTCGCCCGCTTCAGCTCGGTGGGTGGCTGATGGCCGCTCGTGACCCGCACCGCACCGGAGCCGTGCGCCTGGCCGCCACGTTCCTGCGCATCGGCGTGATGAACGAGGTGCAGTACCGCATCAACTTCTTCATCCAGTTGGTTCAATCGCTGCTCACCATCGCCACCGGCCTCGTCGCGCTGTCGTTGGTGTTCGCCCACACCGACGAACTCGCCGGCTGGACACGCCCGCAACTGCTGGCGGTGATGGGCGTGTTCACGATGGTGGGCGGCCTCATCCGCTCGGTGATCCAGCCCAACATGCAACGGGTGGTGGAAGACGTGCGCGAGGGCCGGCTCGACTTCGCACTCACCAAGCCGGCCGACGCCCAGGTGCTGGTCAGCGTTCGCGACGTGCGCTTCTGGCAGCTCACCGACTTCCTCGTCGGCCTGGTGGTCTTGGTGGTCGCGCTCGTGCAGATCGGCGGCTCGCTCAGCGCCCGCGACGTCGCGGTGTTCGCCGGCGTGCTGCTGGTGGGGCTGGTGGCCGTGTACTGCTTCTGGCTGCTGCTGGCGTCGGCCTCTTTCTGGCTGGTGCGGATGAACGAGGTGCAGGAACTGTTCGACGGCGTGTACCGCGCCGGCCAGTACCCAGTGGGCATCTACCCCGGCTGGCTGAAGTACGGGCTCACGTTCCTGGTGCCGCTGGCCTTCGCCATCACGGTGCCGTCCGAGGCCGTCACCGGCCGCCTGACGTGGCAGGCCGTCGCCGTGGCCGCCGGCTCGGCGGTGGTGCTGATCGTGCTGTCCCGCTGGTGCTGGCAGCGCGGCCTGCGCCGCTACGGCGGCGCGTCCAGCTAGCCCGCACTGCCCGTCGCGTGCGCTGTGTGTCGCTGGGAGCGACGCAGCGCACGAGATCGGCGCAAGGGACTCAACGTCGCTTGTCGCCCCAGCGGTTCCAGTGGGTGACGGCGGCGGCCGGCTTACGGGCGGCCACACCGAAGCGGCCGAGGGGGTACCCCACAGGAACGAGCGCGGCGATCTCGAAGCGCGGGCTGCCGTCGTCGCGCGTCGGCACTCCCAACAGCTCCAGCACCTCTGCCGAGTACACGCGGATCACCGTGGTGAGCGCGGTGCCCAGCCCCATGGTGCGGGCCGCGATGCAGAAGTTCTGGACCGCCGGGTAGACGCTGGCGTCGAGCCGGCCGATGTCCATCGGCCCCTCCTCGTCGTGCGAGCCCCACGGGATGACCGGTTGCAGGAACAGCACGAGCGCAGGCACTTCCCCGAGGTGGTCCGCGAGGTGGCGGCTGGCATCGCGGGTGCGCCGCCAGGCCGCAGCCTGTGCCTCGTCGGGGAACGACGACGGTTCGGGCAGCGAGCGCTCGTACCGCGTGTAGGCCCGACGGTACAGCTCGCCCAGCCGCGCGCGCACGTCTGCGTCGGTGACGACCACGTACTGCTGCGGCTGCACGTTGCCGCCGCTGGGCGCCTGCTGGGCAACCCGCAGGCAGGCCTCGATGTCGGCGTCGGCCACCGGCCGGTCGCTGAAGCGACGCATCGCCCGCGTGGTCATGATCGCCTCGACGGTGCTCATCACGTGCTCGCCCGGTTCGTGCGTCATCGCTATCTGCCCTCGAAGTGCGGTGGCCGCCGCTGCTGGATCGCGTCGACCGCCTCAGCATGATCGTGCGACAGGAAGCAGCTGATCTCCAGCGCCGCCGACAGGTCGAAGCTGGTGATCAGCGCCTGCCTCAGCTGTTGGTTGACGGCCAACTTGGTGCCCTTCACCGCCAGCGGTGGTTGCGCGGCGAGGCGCCCCGCCCATGCCAGAGAACGCTCCAGCACCTGCGCCGGCGGGCAGGTCTCCGACGCCACCCCCAACCGCAGCGCTTCCGCGGCCGACAGCGGCTCGCCCAGCAGCAGGTGCCGTTTGGCGGCGAGCGGGCCGAGCAGCAACGGCCAGATCGCTGCGCCGCCATCGCCGGCGACAAGGCCGACGTTGACGTGCGGGTCGACGATCGACGCCTTCTCGCTCATCACCACGACGTCGCACAGGAGGGCGATGGACGCACCGAGTCCGGCGGCACTGCCGTTCAACCCGCAGACGATGGGCACCTCCACGTCGAGCAGGTTCCAGATCATCTGCTTCGCGTCGCGGCGCAGGTCGTCCAGCGCCGCAGTATCACGCAGCTCGGGGAACCATCCGAAGTCGCCACCTGCGCTGAACGCGCGGCCCTCACCCGTCAGCACGATCGCCCGCGCCGAGCGCTCGCGAGCCAGCTCGCGAAACAGCTCACCGAACTCGTGGTGCAGCAGTGCATCGACCGCGTTCACCGGCGACGACGGATGGCGCACGGTGGCGACCAGCACATCACCCGCGCGTTCGAGATGGATGGCCTGCACGGCACCGACCGTAGCCCGCCCCACCATCCAGCCCCTTCCGCGAACTTAAGTTCGCGGAACGGCGCAGGGCAAGGCCGGTCAGATCATCGAGGCGTCGATGTCGATGCCGAAGTGCAGCTTGCCCAGCGTCTCGTAGAGACGGGGCGACACCA
Source organism: Actinomycetota bacterium (assembly GCA_030645675.1). Taxonomy (GTDB): domain Bacteria; phylum Actinomycetota; class Acidimicrobiia; order Acidimicrobiales; family Ilumatobacteraceae; genus UBA668. The sequence continues at coordinate 12,989 of JAUSLQ010000081.1, forward strand.
TGATGTGCTGGGTGACCATGTGTGCATCGCGCAGGCAGCGCTGCAACGGGCTGTGCTCGTAGACGGCCGTACCGCCGCCCAACGTGTACGCCGTCTCGGCGGCGCGCACCGCAGCCCCGGCGGCAGTCGCGCCCGCCAGCCGCATGCGGCCGCGAGCGGCGACATCCACCCGCCCGCCGGCCACCGCCGTCTCCCACGCCTGCGACACCTCGTCGAGCAGGAACGCGCGTGCGCTGCGCAGGGTTGCCTCCGCCTTCGCCAGCTCTGCCTGCGCGACACCGGACTGGCTGATGGTGCGGCTGCTGAACTGCGGGC
>JAUSLQ010000091.1 GCA_030645675.1 Actinomycetota bacterium
CGGCGATCTGGCCGGCTTCCTTGGTGGCGGTGCGCTGCGCGTCGTCGAAGTAGGCGGGCACGGTGATGACGGCCTGGGTGATGGTGTATCCCAGGTAGGCCTCGGCGTCGCGCTTCAGCTTCAGCAGCGTGCGGGCGCTGATCTCCTGCGGGCTGTAGCGCTTGCCGTCGATGTCGTCGCTCTTCCACGCCTCGCCCATGTGGCGCTTGATGCTGCGGAACGTGCGGTCGGGGTTGGTGATGGCTTGGCGCTTGGCGACCTCGCCGACCAGCACTTCGCCGGCCTTGCTGAACGCGACGACCGACGGGGTGGTGCGCCCACCCTCGGAGTTGGGGATGACCACCGTGTCGCCCGCCTCGAAGACGGCGACGACGGAGTTGGTGGTGCCGAGGTCGATACCGACTGCCTTGGCCATGGTGCTTTGCTCCTTGTGTGAGAACGGACCGTTCGGGGGAACGGATGTTGAGCGATCTGGCTGCAAGCTTACGAGGGCTGGGACTGCCGCAACAACTCCGTTGTCAGCAAACTTGAGTCAATATCACTCATCTTCTGACCGGGCGGCCAATCGTCACGCGATCGGGCACGAACGGAAGACGGTGGTCACGGCAGTCGTGACGTGGGTCTTCCACTCAGGTCAGGCCCAGTCGAGGATCACCTTGCCGCACTCGCCGTGGTGCACGATGTCGAACGCCTGCTCGAAGTCGGCGGCGGGCAGGCGGTGGGTGACGATGCCGCCGACGTCGAGACCGCTCTGCAGCATCGCGGCCATCTTGTACCAGGTCTCGAAGATGCGCCGGCCGTAGATGCCCTGGATCTCCAGGCCCTTGAAGATCACGTCGTTCACGTCGAGGGTCATCGGTCCAGCGGGGATGCCCAGCACCGCGATGCGGCCGCCGTGGTTCATCGAGTCCAGCATCTGGTTGAACGCGGCTTCGGCGCCGCTCATCTCCAGGCCGACGTCGAAGCCTTCGGTCATGCCCAGCTCGGTCATCACCGGGCCCAGTTGTTCGCTGCGCACGTCGACCACACGCGTCGCTCCCAGCTGGGCGGCCATGCCCAGGCGGTACGGGTTGATGTCGGTCACCACGATGTTGCGCGCGCCGATGTGGCGCGAGATGGCAGCGGCCAGCACGCCGATGGGCCCGGCGCCGGTGATCAGGACGTCTTCGCCCACCATGTCGAACCGCAGCGCGGTGTGGGTGGCGTTGCCCAGCGGATCCAGCACGGCGGCAACGTCGTCGGTGATGTGCGGCGGCACCACGAACACGTTCTGCGCGGGAATGACGATGTACTCGGCGAACGCCCCCGGCCTGGTGACGCCCACGCCGGTGTGGTGGTGGCAGAACTCGCGCCGGCCGCCTTTGCAGTTGCGGCAATGACCGCAGGTGATGTGGCCTTCGCCAGCCACCCGCTGGCCGATCTCCAGGCCCTTCACGCCGGCGCCCAGGCCAGCGATCTCGCCCATGAACTCGTGGCCCACCACCATCGGCACGGGGATGGTGGCCTGCGCCCACGCGTCCCAGTGGAAGATGTGCAGATCGGTGCCGCAGATGCTGGTCTTCCGCACGCGGATCAGCACCTCCCCGTCGGTGGGAGTGGGCTGCGGAACGTCCTGCAGCCACAGCCCCGGCTCGGCGTGCGCTTTCACCAGTGCCTTCACGATGACCCCCTCATGCAACGACGCCCATTTCGCGGCCGACTTTCGCGAATGCTGCCACGGCCGCGTCGACGTCGGCGTCGGTGTGCGCGGCCGACATCTGGGTGCGGATGCGGGCCCTGCCCTGGGGCACCACCGGGAAGCTGAACGCGATCACGTACACGCCCTCGGCCAGCAGGCGTTGCGCCATCTCGCCGGCCACCTTCGCGTCACCGAGCATCACCGGGATGATCGGGTGGCCGGCGCCGGCCAGCGTGAACCCGGCGGCCTCCATGCCGCCCCGGAAGCGCTGCGCGTTGCGCTGCAACTGCTGCTGAAGCGCATGGCTCTCCTGCAGCAAGGTGAGTGCCCGCAGCGTGGTGGCCGCGATCGCCGGAGCCAGCGAGTTGCTGAACAGGTACGGGCGCGAGCGCTGGCGCAGCCAGTCGACGATCTCCTGGCGGCCACTGGTGTAGCCGCCGCTGGCGCCACCCAGCGCCTTGCCGAGCGTGCCGGTGAGGATGTCGACGCGGCCCATCACGTCGCAGTGCTCGTGCGACCCGCGGCCGTGTGCGCCGACGAAGCCGACCGCGTGCGAATCGTCGACCATCACCATCGCGTCGTAGCGCTCGGCCAGGTCGCAGATGGCGTGCAGGTTGGCGATCACACCGTCCATCGAGAACACGCCGTCGGTGGCGATCAGGCGGTAGCGAGCGCCGGCCGCGTCGCGCAAGCATTGCTCGAGCTGGGCCATGTCGTTGTTCTCGTAGCGCATGCGCTGCGCCTTGCACAGGCGCACACCGTCGATGATCGAGGCGTGGTTCAGGCTGTCGCTGATGACGCAATCCTGCTCGTCGAGGATGGTCTCGAACAGGCCGCCGTTGGCATCGAAGCACGACGAGTAGAGGATCGTGTCGTCGGTGCCGAGGAACGCGCTGACCGCGGCCTCCAGCTCCTTGTGCACGGTCTGCGTGCCACAGATGAAGCGCACGCTGGCCATGCCGTAGCCATGGGCGTCGAGCCCCGCGTGCGCGGCCTGCACCAGCGCGGGGTGATCGGCCAGGCCGAGGTAGTTGTTGGCGCACAGGTTCAGCACCGTCGTGCCGTCGGCCAGCGTGATGTGCGCCGACTGGGGCGAGGCGATCACCCGCTCGGCCTTGAACAGGCCGTCGGCGCGGAGCCCGGCCGTGCGCTGGGCGAGGTCGGCAAGCAGTGCAGTCCTCATGACCGAAGCGTAGGCCAGCGCTGCGGCACCGGGCGCCGTCACCTCCATCACGTGTCGAGCAGCACCGGCAGCCGTCGCTAGCGTCGGTGGCCATGGCAGGACTCCGGCAAGAGGCGGCTCCCGAGTCGGTCGGCATGAGCAGCGAGCGGCTGGCACGCATCGACCGCCACTTCCAGCGGTACATCGACGACGGGCGGCTGACCGGCTGGCAGATCAGCGTCGCCCGCCACGGCAAGGTGGTGCACCACAGCCTGGCCGGCCGGCGCGATCTCGGGGCCGGCACGCCGGTGGAGGCCGACACCATCTGGCGCATCTTCTCGATGACCAAGCCGATCACGGCGGTGCTCGCGCTGCAGCTGTGGGAGGAGGGGCTGTTCGAGCTGAACGACCCCGTGCACCGCTACATCCCGGCGTTCAAGCAGACCGAGGTGTGGCGTAGCGGCAGTGCGAACGCACCGGTGCTGGAGCCGGCGACCGAGACCATGCGTGTGTGGCAGCTGTTCACCCACACCGCCGGGCTGACCTACGGGTTCATGTACAACCACCCGGTCGACGAGTTGTACCGCCGCGCCGGGTTCGAGTGGGGCGTGCCCACGGGGCTCGACCTGGAAGGCGTGTGCGACCACCTGGCCACGCTGCCGCTGCTGTTCCAGCCGGGCAGCGAGTGGTCGTACTCGATGGGCCTCGACGTGCTCGGCCGCGTACTGGAGGTGGTCAGCGGGCAGCCCCTGGACGAGCTGATGCGCACCCGCCTGCTGGCACCGCTGGGCATGCACGAGACCACGTGGCACGTGCCGGAAGAGCACCACCACCGCCTCGGCGTGCTGTACGGCGCGCACCCGGCCACCCGTCAGGCCGTGCCGCTGGGCGTGATGGGCGACGCGGCGAAGCACGCGCCGCAGGTGTTCGGCGGCGGCGGCGGCCTGCAGAGCACGGCGTACGACTACCACCGCTTCACACAGATGCTGGTGAACGGCGGCCAGCTGGACGGTGTGCGCATCCTGTCACCGCGCACCGTCAAGTACATGGCCAGCAACCACCTGCCGGGCAACGTCGACCTCACGGCCTTCGGCCGCCCGCTGTTGAGCGAGACCACGTTCGACGGCATGGGGTTCGGCCTGGGGGTCAGCGTCACCATCGACCCGGTGGCCGGCCGCGTGCCGGGCAACGCGGGCACGTTCGCCTGGGGTGGTGCGGCCAGCACGGCCTTCCTGGTCGACCCGGTCGACGACCTGACCGTGCAGTTCTTCACCCAGCTGCTGCCGAGCAGCACCCACCCGATCCGCAGCCAGTTGCGGCAGCTGGTGTACCAGGCGCTGCTGGACTGACGCGATCACTCCCCCGGCGGGCACGGTGGCCGCGCTCAGGTACGGCGGCTGAATCAGTCGTCGTCGTGGTCGTGGTCGTCGTCGTCGTGATCGTGGTCGACGTCGTCGTCGTCGTCGCCGTCATCGTCGTGGTCGTCGTCGCCGTCGTGATCGTCGTCGTCGTCGATGGTGCCAGCCGCGGGTGTGCTGCCACCGCTGGTTCCGCCGCCGGGCGTCGACGTGGAAGAGCCGTCGTCATCGGCCACCGAGCTCTCCACGGAGGTACCCACGACGCCGAACAGGAAGTTGGCCCTGAACTCGATGATGGTGGCACCGGCCTGGAACTTCACCTCGATGTTGTACGGGTCGTCGTTCTCCGCCGACAGCAGCACCCAGCCGGGGCTGGGCGTGGCGCCCACGATCGTGAGCACGTCGCCCGCAGTGTCGAGCGTGACCAGGCCGGACTCGCCGATCTGGTAGGCGGCCTGGGTGGAGGCAGGCGCGACTGCGGGCGGCACCGCAGTGCCGGGCGGCAACGTGGTGCCCGGCGACGGCACGGTGGCCGCAGTTGTCGGGGTGTCGTTGACGACGCTCGGCGCGGTGACGAACGTGACGGTGCCTTTGCTGCCCGCGCCCTGGAGCACCTCGGTGTTCACCATCGCCGCAGCAGACCCAGCCACGAGCACGCCGGCCAGCGACAGCATGGTGGTGATACGAGTCTTCATGGCGTCCTTGGTTGCTAGTGCCGGGTTCTGGTGCCGGGTCTCTGGTGCGGGGATTCGGCTTCGGGGTGTGCGATGCGGGCGCCGGGACCTCCGGCCGCACTCCTACCGTACGGTCACCGCGTACAACCGCGTCCCCGGCCCGATCCAAGATTCGTCCAAATCGGCCACATCGTCACGAAGCAACCGACGGACTGCGCCTCGCGAGGAGTCAGAATGGCCGGGTGAAGATCCTGCTGGTCGAGGACGACCGTTCCATCGCCGATTCAGTGGTCGAGGGACTGACCGCCGAGGGGTTCCTCGTCGAGCACGCGGCCACGGGTGCCGCCGCGCTGGCAGCCACCGGGTACGACATGGTGCTGCTCGACCTCGGCCTTCCCGACATGGACGGCCGCGACGTGTGCCGCCAGCTGCGCAGTCGCTCCGCGGCACCGATCATCATGCTCACGGCCCGCGCAGAGGAGTTCGACCGCGTGCTGGGCCTCGAGCTGGGCGCCGACGACTACGTCACCAAGCCGTTCAGCTTCCGCGAGCTCGTGGCCCGCATTCGCGCCGTCGGCCGGCGCACCGTCGACGCCGGCGCCGACGCGGGTGCGCCGGGCAGCGGTGCTGCCGACGACCTCACCTCCCCACAACAGATCGGTGCGATGGTGCTCGACCGGCGCACCCGGCGCGTGTACATCGGCGGCGAGGAGGTGCAGCTGACGGCGAAGGAGTTCGACCTGCTGGCGTTCCTGGCCACCGACATCGGGGCGGTGCACACCCGCACCGAGATCCTCGAGAACGTGTGGGACGCCCACTGGTACGGCCCCACCAAGACCGTCGACGCGCACGTCGCCTCGCTGCGCAAGAAGCTGGGCAGCCACGAGTGGATCCAGGCCGTGCGCGGCGTCGGCTTCCGCCTCGAGCCGCCGGCGTGAGCCAGGCGAAACGGGCGAGCGCATGAAGTGGCGGCTGCTGCTGGCATTCTGCGGCCTGCTCACCCTCGTGCTGGTGGCACAGGACGTGCCGCTGTACTCGTACCTGCGCGACATCGAGAGCGAGCGGCTGCTGGCGCAACGAGAACGCGACGCGTTCATCTTCGCCGGTGCCTCGGAGAACCTGCTCGCCGACGAACCCAACCCCGCTTCGCTGGAGACGTTGCAGAAGTCGCTGGATCTGTACGGCGACGAGCGCGGCGCGCGCGTCGTGATCACCGACCGGAACGGAATCGTGGTCGTGGCGAGCGACCCGCGCGACGCGCGAGGCGAAGACTTCTCCAACCGGCCGGAGGTCGCCCAGGCCCTCACCGGGCGGCCGGCCAGCGGCGAACGCAGCTCCGACACCGCCGGCGAGCCGCTGGCCTACGTGGCGGTGCCGGTGCTGTCGGGCGCGGTTGCCGAGGGCGTGGTGCGCATCACCTACCCCTCACGGGTGATCGACGAGCGCGCCAACGAGAAGGCCCGCGGGTTGCTCGTCGTGTTCGGCATCTCACTGGCGGGAGCGATGCTGGCGGCGATCTTCATGGCCAGCGGCATCACCTCGCCACTGCGGCGCCTGCAGCGCAGCACCGAGCGGCTCGCGGCCGGCAACTTCGGCGAGCGCGCCGAGGAGCGCGACGGACCGTCGGAGATCCGCAGTCTTGCCCACTCGTTCAACGCGATGACCGAACGCATCTCCGGCTTGGTCGAGAAGCAGAAGGCCTTCGCCGGTGACGCCTCGCACCAGCTGCGCACACCGCTCACCGCCTTGCGCCTGCAGCTGGAGCGCGCTGCCACGATGGTGGACCACGACCCCGACGGGGCACGCGAACGCATCGAGGCGGCCAGTGCCGAGACCGAGCGATTGCAGCGGCTGGTCGAGGGCCTGCTGATGATCGCCCGCACCGACGGCACCGCGCCCGCCCTGGTTCGTGCCGACGTGAGTGCACTGGTGCGCGAACGCGCCGAGGTGTGGTCGCCCTTCGCCGAGGAGCGAGGCGTGCGGCTGCTCACCGCCACCAACGACGCGCTGTACACCGCCACCGTTCCCGACGCGCTGGAGCAGATCATCGACAACTACGTCGACAACGCGCTGGGCGTAGCTGCGGCCGGCGACACGATCACCATCACGGCCGTGCGCCACCACGACCGGCTCAGCGTGCATGTGATGGACGAAGGCCCCGGCATGAGGCCCGAGCACCTGGAGCACGCCTTCGACCGCTTCTGGCGAGCACCCGATGCACCACACGGAGGCTCAGGCATCGGCCTGGCAGTGGTGCAGCACCTGGCAGAGCTCAGCGGCGGCACGGTCGCGTTGCGCAACCGCAGCGACCGCCGCGGCCTTGACGCCAGCGTGACGCTGCCGGCGATGGACTGAGCCGGGCAGCTACCCCGACCACTCCGCCACACGACTACTCCGCTACACGACTACTCCGCTACAGCGTCAGCGACACCGTCTGCGAGCCCGCCCGTTGGTGGCGCACCGACACGGTGACGGTGGTACCCGCCGGCGCCTGCACCAGCCACGTGGCCAGCACGCGGTCGGGGGTGCCGTCGTTGCGGTGTGTGAAGTTCATCTGCGCGCGCCCCGCCAGCTGGCCCAGCTCCTGCCGGGCGGTGCCGGCGACCAGTGGAGCTCCGCTGAGCTCGGCCACCAGCGGTAGCACCATGTGCGCCTTGCGCGCCTTGTCGGTGACGTGGGTGGGCAACCAGCCGGTGTTGGCGATGCCCGCCTCGACGCGGTGCGTGTCGCCGCCGAGCGCGACCACCTTCGTGTGCAGCACCTCCAGGCGCGGCGAGCACAGCGCCTGGTGCACCGCGAACTCGGCATGCGGGCGCACCTCGTGCAGCAGGCGGCTGCCCGGAGCGTTGCTCAGGAAGAACACGTCGTCCCAGCCGCCGATCTCCACCGGGCCCAGCTGCGGGTGAGCGAACGGTACCCAGTCGGCGTAAGCCTCCGGATGGTGGGCGACGGCCCAGCGATAGATGCCCAACTGCTCGGCGTCGGTGGGCCCGGTGTACCAGAGGTGGTGGTGCGCCTTGGTGCCGGTGGCCTGCTGGATGACGTCCCAGAACTCGGTGGTCCAGGAGTACACGCCGAGGTGCTCATAGGCCCAGTCGTCGCCGGCGCCACTCATCGTGTCGGTCTTGTCGAAGGTGAAGTCGTCGAACACGGAGTGCACCGTGTAGCCCGTCAGGGCCGCGCCGCGCGTGCCCAGCTGGTTCCACACCCACACGTCGTACGGCGACAGTGACGAGTCGCTGGCCATGCTGCTGGGGCGCAGCAGCACACCTCCGGCCGTGTGGTAGGCGTTGTAGCCGCACACGTTGGGGCGGGCCACCAGCGCCCGCACCAGCGCGTCGATCTCCGGTTCGCTCAGCGGATGGTTGCCGCTGCCGGTGACGGCAGTGCCCCAACCGGCAGGAAAGTTGCGGTTCATGTCCAGCGACTGCGGGTGCGCGGGTGTGGGCACGGTGAACCCGTCGTGCTCCACCACGTCGCCCTCGCTCAGCAGCCGATAGCGCGGCACGCCGGCGGGCAACCCCTGGGGCGGCACGTGCACCAGCAGGCGCGGTTCGTCGGCCGATGGCGTCCAGGCACCGTTCGGGTCGGCGATGCGCATGGACAGCACGCGGCCGTCGCCGTTGATGTCGCGTTCGCGCAGGCCCGGCGCGTCGTGGCCGTCGTGCCAGGGCCACGGGCGCACGCTGCTGCGGCGGAACACCGGTTCGTCGGCCAGGGCCCACTCCACACCGTCGGGGTTCACCCGCGGCGCGATGTAGAACGTGCGCGTGCGCACGGCCTCGGTGACCTCCGGGTCGGTGCCGTAACCGGCCAGCAGGTGGTGGATGAGGTGCAGCGCGGCGACCCCACCAGTCACCTCGATCGCGTGGATGTTGGCGTCGACCCAGTGCGCCGGCTTCGTGTCGTGCGCGCCCGCGGAGGTGTCGGTGATGGTGGCCAGCCACAGGTCGCGGCCCTCGTACGAGCGTCCGTACGACTCGACCGTCATCAACCCCGGGTGGGCGGCAGCCGTGTCGTGGAGCCAGGCGGTGAGCTCGTCGTATCTCAGGAAACGGTCGAAGGCGTAGGTCACGCATGGCGACGCTACCTGCCAGGCCCGGTGGGGCGTGCGACCCGACCTGCGGCAGAACCGCGCCACGTGACGTGTGTAATCGAATCGGCCGTCGGTTGTCCTGCACGCTGTTCGGTCACATGCGGTGACCCCACGACGAGGAGCACGACATGTTCGGGAAGCGTTCGATCGCAAGGGTCGGTTTGATGACAGCACTGGCGCTGGGCACCGGCCTCACCGGTTGCAGCAGCACCAGCAACGGCGCGGTCACGACGACGGCCGGCGCCAGCGAGCAGTCGGCCAAGGGCGGCGCCGTCACCGGCGACAGCGCTGCGACCGACGCGGGCAATGCGGGTGGAACCGCGAGCACCATCGCCGGTTCGGGCTCCGGTGCAGGCTCCGGGGCGACCGCCACCACGGCCCCGGCGACGCCCGGTGCCACCACCCCGTCGCAGGGACACACTGGGACCACCGTCGGCACCGCGCCCGCCACCGCGCCCGCCACCGCGCCTGCCACGACCGCGCCTGCCACGACTGCTCCGGCCCCCACGACCACACAAGCCGCACCGCCGACGACGGCGGCGGCAGTGAAGCCCGCCGTCGCCCTCACCGACCAGCGCTGCAGCGGTGGCAAGCTGATCGTGGCCCTCACGGCCAACGCGAACAACAGTGCCTACCGCAAGGGCATCAGCTCGGTGACGGTGGCCCGCCAGAACGAGTACGGCACGTTCCTGACCGTGAACGCCACCTGGCTCGGCTCCGAGACCGGCGCTGGCAACGTGTGGAACGGATCGCTGGTCGGCAACACCCAGGGCATCGGCAAGACGCTGCGCGTCGTGGCCACCGGCGACAACGGACAAGTCACCTCGGTCGACTACGCCATCACTGCTGCCTGTTGAGCGTGCGGTTCGCCGGTGCACCCACACGGGGGATCCGGTGCACCGCGTTCCTTTGCGTCGTGCACGAGTTCACGAGCGATGTACCATGCTGCTCATGGCGAGCAAGAAGGCGTACCTCGAGCACCTGCGCAACGTGAGTCTGTTCCAGGGTTGCTCCACCAAAGACCTTGAGAAGATCGCAAAGGCCAGTGACGAGATCACGATGCCGGCCGGTTCGCTGATCGTCGACCAAGGGCAGACCGGTCGCGAGGCCTTCATCGTGCTGGAAGGCACCGTGGCGGTACGACGCAACGGCAAGAAGGTTGGTACCTTCGGCCCCGGCACCGTCGTCGGCGAGCTGTCCCTGCTCGACCACGGGCCGCGCACCGCCACCGTCGTGTGCGACAGCGACTGCGTGTTGCTGCTGCTCGACCAGCGTCACTTCATGGGCGTGCTCGACGACGTGCCGGCGCTGGCCCACAAGCTGTTGGCCAGCCTGGCGGGTCGCATCCGCGACCTCGACCGCCAGTACTTCGGCTGATCCCCACCGCGGCTCGTCGCCACTGACCTGCGCGGGGCCGTCGCCGGCACCGCCCTCCACCGCCCATCCTGGGGCCCAGTCGGAAGCGGCTCGGCGCCACCTCGCGAACTAGGGTTCACCTTGCTATGAGCACGCACTCGTCTCCTGCATCCGACGCGCCCAAGGGCGGCACCATCAAGGGCTGGTTGAAGCGGTTCAAGCCGCATCAGCTGGCCATCGGCCTGGGCATCTTCATGGGCCTGTTCACGATGGCGTCGGGCATCATCCCCCAGTTCACCAAGTGGCACGCGACGAAGTCACCCTCCAGAGAGGTCTTCGAGGGCATCCCCGGCGCGCTGCAGGTGGCGTTCTACACCGTCATCCCCGCGCTGCTCATCTGGGGTGCCTTCAAGTTCGCCGATCGCGTACGCAACTGGGAGCGCGGCGCCCCCGACCGGCGCAACCTGACCAAGAAGAACGTGAAGAACCGCCTGCGCGACTTCCGTGCCGGCGCCTACATGCAGACCCTGCTGCGCGATACCGGCGCCGGCCTGATGCACTCGTTGATCTACTTCGGGTTCATGGCGCTGCTGGGCGTCACCACCGTGCTCGAGCTCGACCACCAGCTGCCCGAGAGCATGAAGTTCCTGCACGGCCGTGTGTACATGGCCTACAGCTTCTTCGGCGACTTCGCCGGCCTCGTGTTCCTCGCCGGCATCGCGTGGGCCGTGGTGCGCCGCTACGTGCAGCGCCCGTACCGCATCCGCATCAAGACCAAGCCCGAGCACGCCGCCATCCTCGGCGTCTTCGGCCTCATCGGTGTCAGCGGCTTCTTCGCCGAGGCGCTCCGCATCGCCGAGGTGCAGCAGCCCAGCCACGAGAAGTGGAGCTTCATCGGCTACCCGCTCAGCCAGCTGTTCGACGGGCTCGCAGAGCACACGCTCACCCAGTGGCACCAGATCCTGTGGGTCGTGCACGTGGTGGCGTTCGCGACGTTCCTGGTGATGCTGCCGATCACCATGCTGCGGCACATCTTCACCAGCCCGCTCAACAT
>JAUSLQ010000093.1 GCA_030645675.1 Actinomycetota bacterium
GTCACCGTCGCCACCGACGGCGCTGCGATGTACCCCAGCGAGTACACCAAGATCACCGCCCGCGACTTCGGCAACGGGTTCACCAACCTCGACGCCGCGCAGGTGTGGGGTGAGCACCTGGCCAACGTGCCCACTGCGCACACGCTGGAGCTCACCGAGCGCGACCGCAACCGCATCTTCAACCTCGGCTACTACACGTGGGTCGAGCAGCAGGGCACGCCGTTCGAGCTGTTCGAGGCCCGCCGCCACCAGTCGTTCTGGCAGGGGCTGCGCCGCCTGCTGCCGGTGTGGGACGACATGATCACCGACTTCAACGGCCGCATCGCGGCGGGCTGAGCCGTGCTGCAGCAGCCGCTGACCGCCGGTTGGCAGTGCGCCGTGTGCGGCGCGACGGTCGACATCACCCAGCCGTTCACGTGGCGCTGCCCGAACGCCACCGGCACCGACCGACGGCACGCGCTGCAGCTGATACAGGGCATCGCCCCGCTGCGTTCCAGCGGCGAGGCCAACCCGTTCCTGGCGTTCCGCCCGTACCTGGCTTGGGATGCGTTCGTCGCGGCAGCAGGGCCGACCGATGCGGCTCGCCACGCGATGGTGGGCGAGCTCGACGCGCTGGTGGCCGCGGTGGAGGGCCACGGGTTCGTCACCACGCCGTTCGAGCGCGCCGACGCGCTCAGCGACGTGCTGGGCTTCGGCGCCGACGGTGGTGTGTGGGTGAAGGACGAGACGAACAACGTGGGCGGCAGCCACAAGGCACGCCACCTGTTCACCATCCTGCTGCACCTGCGCGCGGCCGAGCAGTTGGGCATGGCGCCGTGGGCGTCAGCCCCCGACCGGCCGCCGCTGGCCATCGCCTCGTGTGGCAACGCCGCCATCGCCGCGTCGACGCTGGCGGCCGCAGTCTCGTGGCCGATCCGAGTGTTCGTGCCGGCCGCCGCCAATCCGGTGGTGGTGGCGCGGCTGCACTCGCTGGGCGCCACAGTCGTCGAGTGCCCGCGCCTGCCCAGCGACCCGCCGGGCGACCCGTGCGTGCACCGTTTCCGCGAGGCCGTCGCGGCAGGAGCAGTGCCGTTCAGCGTGCAAGGCACGGAGAACGCGTGGTGCCTCGACGGCGGCCGCACCATTGGCTGGGAGATGGCGCGAGTCATGGAGGAGACCATCGAGGGGCCGCCGTTCGACCGCCTGTTCGTGCAGGTGGGTGGCGGGGCCTTCGCGGCGTGCGTGGCAGCCGGCTTCCGCATGAGCGGCATCTCGCCGAAGCTGCACGCGGTGCAGACCGAGAGCTGCGCACCCTTGGCCCGGGCCTGGCAACGTTCGGCTGCCGTGGGCGGGCCGCGGCATGCGGCGGCGCACTGGGCCGATTGCATGTGGCCGTGGGAGCACGTCGGCGCCACGGCCGCCGACGGCATCCTCGACGACGAGACCTACGACTGGCTGCCGGTGCTGAGCGCGATGGCCGACAGCAACGGCTCGCCCGTGGTGGTGGCCGAGCAACACGTGCTGGAGGCCAACGACGTGGGTTGCCGCGCCACGGGCATCGACGCCAGCCACACCGGCACGGCGGGCCTGGCGGGCGTGGTCGCGCAACGAGAGGCGGGCGAACTGGCACCCGACGAACGGGTCGCCGTCATCTTCAGCGGCATCCGCCGCTGAGCCGCCCGGCTCGGCGCCCGCCCAGCCCGCCCGCCCGCGCACCCGCCCGTTCGAGTGCTCACTCCCACCCAGGGTGCGAGTGCCCACTCGGATGGTGTCGTGGCACTCGGGTGGTGTCGTGGCACTCGGGTGGGCGGGTCAGACCTCGTGGAGGCGGCCGTCGGCGACGTCGTAGACGAAGCCGCGGATGTGGTCCTTGTGCAGTACGAACGGGCTGTGCTGCAGGCGGTTGATGCTCTGCCGCGTGTCGGTGTACGGGTCGGTGAAGCACTCCAGCGCCCACCACGGCTTGATCCCCACCTCGGCCTCGATCTCGGCTTTGAACGCGTCTTCGGTGATGGCCTGCAGACCACAGTTGGTGTGGTGCACGAGGATGATCTCGCGCGTTCCCAGCAGCCGTTGCGACAAGACCAGCGAGCGGATGACGTCGTCGGTGACCACGCCGCCGGCGTTGCGGATGATGTGCGCCTCGCCGTGCTCCAGCCCGAGCATCTGGAAGATGTCCATGCGGCTGTCCATGCAGGCGACGATGGCCAGCTGGCGGCGCGGGCGCAGCGCAAGATCGGCGTCGGCGTAGTGCTGCACGTAGTGGTCGTTGTGCAGCAGCAGTTCGTCGGCGTTCGGCTGAAATGGCTGGTCGCTCATGGGTGCCACCTTCCTGCTGGGTTCGGGGCTGCTGGTTTCGGGCGGGTCGTCGGGCACGTCGGACGGTAGCGTTGCACGCATGACCGACACCACTCGTCCCATGGCACTCGACGCCGGCATGGATCCTCGCCTCGACGTGTTCAACCGGCTGCTGAAGAACCGAGTGGTCATGCTCGGCACCGATGTCAACGACGACATCGCCAACCAGATCTGCGCCCAGCTGCTGTACCTCGAGGGGGAAGACCCCAACGCCGACATCTGGCTGTACATCAACAGCCCCGGCGGTTCGGTCACGGCCGGCATGGCCATCTACGACACGATGCAGTTCGTCAGCTGCGAGGTCGCCACCGTCTGCATGGGCATGGCCGCCAGCATGGGCCAGTTCCTGCTCACCGCCGGTGCCGCCGGCAAGCGGTTCACCCTGCCCAACGCCCGCATCATGATGCACCAGCCGCTGGCCGGCCTGCGCGGCCAGGCCACCGACATCGCCATCCAGGCCGAGCAGCTGGCGTACACCAAGCGGCGCATGGCCGAGCTGATCAGCCAGCACTCCGGCCAGCCGCTGGAGAAGATCCAGGCCGACAGCGAGCGCGACCGCTGGTTCACCGCCGAAGAGGCCAAGGCCTACGGCCTGGTCGACAAGGTCATCCTGCGCCGCGGCGAGATCATCTGACACCTGCCCCGCGAGGGGTGCTCGTGGTCGTCAGCCACCGACCGACGAACCGGTGGTGACGGCCGTGGTGGTGACGGCCGTGCTGGTGACGACCGTGCTGGTGAGGGCCGTCTCGCTGACGGCTGTCGTGGGCGGTGCCGGCGCGCCGATGTTTGCGCCGCACTTCTGACGTGTGTAGGTGATCACCAGGTTCGCTGCCGGTTCGCTGGCGCGCGCCGAGTCGGCCACCAGCTGCATCGAGGCCGGGTCGTCGGGGTCGACCGTGGACGCCGTCTCCAGGTTGGCCACCATCGTGTACCACTCGGCCTCCACCGCCAGCGGGGCCGAGGCGGCCACCGCCTTCCATGCGGCGATGGTGCGCTCGATGTCGGCGGAGGTGGCGATGGCCGGTGAGTTGATCTCGGCCAGGTGGTTGCCGACCTGGGTGCAGTAGTTCGACTCGCTGCGCTGGTCGGGGTCGTCGTCGCCGCACGCGCTGAGCGAGAGGAGGCCGAGCGCCACGAGGGTGCCGAGACGTGCCGCCGGATTCATGGCCCCGATTCTCTCAGGGAAACCCGGCGACCGCACCGTCGCGGCCGGCGGTGCGACGCACGGAATCCGGGGCAGCCGGGTGGACGGCGGCGCGATGCACAGAATCCGGGTCAGCCGGTTGGCAAGCGGTGATCGGCCGATATGTTGCGCAGCAGCCGTCGGGGAACCGGTTGCCGTTCCCTCCCTCGTTCACTGGCGCCGCTCGGCGTCGTTCTGTTCGTCGGAGGAGGCGCGCGATGCTCGCCGCTGTTCGTTCTGCCACGGTGTTCGGCGTCGAGGGGCGCCCGGTCACGGTCGAGGTGCACGTGTCCACGGGCTTGCCCGCGTTCCAGATCGTCGGCCTGCCCGACGAAGCCTGTCGCGAGTCGCGTGACCGCGTGAGGGCCGCAGTGCTGTCCAGTGGACTGGTCTGGCCGTCGTGCAGGGTGACGGTGAACCTCGCCCCGTCCAGCCAGCGCAAGGGCGGCTCGGGGCTCGACCTGCCCATTGCCATCGGCTTCCTCGCTGCCCACGGCCAGGTGCCCGTCGCCCAGATCGAAGGGTTGGGCTTCGTCGGCGAACTGGGGCTCGACGGCAGCATGCGCCCGGTCTCGGGGGTGGCACCGATGGTGGCCGCGATGCGCGACGTGCGGCCGGTGGTGCCCACCGCCAGCTTCCGCGAGGCGCAGGGGGTGGTCGGCGACGAGGTGCGAGTGGCGGCCACCCTGCGCGAGGTGGTGGATGCGCTGAACGCCGAGGGGCCGTGGCCGCGGCCACCCGAGGGCGAGTTCGTCGACGACGAACCGCCCCCGCCCGACTTGGCCGATGTGCGCGGGCAGAGCACCGCTCGACGGGGCCTGGAGGTGGCAGCGGCCGGGGGACATCACCTGCTGCTGGTAGGCCCGCCGGGTTCGGGCAAGACGATGCTGGCCCAGCGCATGTCGGGGCTGCTGCCCGCGCTGGATGCCGAGACAGCGCTGCAGGCCACGATGGTGCACTCGGCAGCAGGTGTGCGCCTGCCGGCCGGAGGGCTGGTTCGGAGGGCACCGTTCCGTGCGCCGCACCACAGCAGCTCGATGGTGTCGCTGGTGGGCGGCGGCAGCACCAGCCTGCGGCCGGGGGAGATCTCGCTCTCGCACGGTGGAATCCTCTTCTTGGACGAGCTGGGCGAGTTCGCACCGGTGGTGCTCGACGGTTTGCGCCAGCCGCTGGAGGAAGGGGTCATCCGCCTGGCCCGCGCCAGGGCCTCCGCCGCGCTGCCTGCCAGGTTCCTGCTGGTGGCCGCCACCAACCCGTGCCCCTGCGGCGGAGGCCCGCCCGGCGCGTGCGAGTGCGACGAGTCTGCCCGCCTGCGCTACCTGCGGCGGCTGTCGGGGCCGCTGCTCGATCGGTTCGACCTGCGGGTGGGCGTGCACCGCCCCGGCGTCGACGACCTGCTGGCCACCGGTGGGGGAGAGCCGACCGCGGTGGTGGCCCAGCGGGTGGGCCTGGCCAGGCAGCGAGCCATCGATCGCATCGGCATGATGAACGCGCACATCCCGCCGTCGCGGCTGGACGAACTGGCACCGCTGCACCCCACGGCCCGGCAGGTGCTGCGCGAGCAGCTGGAGGCCGACAAGCTGACCGGCCGCGGCTACCACCGCATCCGCCGCACCGCCCGCACGCTGGCCGATCTCGACGGCGACGGCGAGCTGGTGCTGGAGGAGCACGTCGTGATGGCGATGTCGATGCGGGTTCGGCTCAGCGTGTCGTCACGCGAGCGTGCCGCATGAGCGGCGGCGAGCTGCCGGGCGAGGCGTACGTCGCCGCGCTGGCCGGGTTCCGCAACATGAACGTGCATCGGCTCGGCGCGCTGCTGCGCCGCCACACCCCGCGGGAGGCATGGGCCGTCGTGCTGGGCGAGGCCCGCCCGCACGGGCTGATCGCAAAGGTCCTGGCCGATCGCGATGTGGCGCCGACCTGGAAGCGGTGCGCTGCCGAGCGCCCACCGGAGGCGGTGTGGCAGCGCTGCTGCGAGCTGGGGCTGCTGGTGCTGCCCTATGGCCATCCGCGGTACCCGGGCGGCCTGCTCGACGACCGCCAGCCGCCGCCGGTGCTGTTCGTGCTGGGCGACCTGGGGTTGCTGGCGGGGCGCAGGGCGGCGATGGTGGGCACGCGCAACGCCACCGCCGACGGGCGCGAGGCGGCCCGTTCGATCGGCCACGGACTGGCCGCCGCCGGCGTGCACGTCGTGTCGGGCCTGGCCCGCGGCATCGACGGCTGGGCGCACCGCGGTGTGCTGGCGGCCGAGGGCGAGGGGCGGCCGATCGGCGTCGTCGCCTCCGGCCTCGACGTGGTGTACCCCCGCGAGCATCGCGACCTGTGGAAGGCAGTGGCCAACTGCGGCCTGCTGCTCAGCGAGGCTCCCCCCGGCATCGCTCCCGAACCGCACCGGTTCCCGCTGCGCAACCGCATCATCGCCGCGCTGTCGGAGGTGGTGGTCGTGGTCGAGTCGCGCGAGAGCGGTGGTTCGCTGATCACCACGGCCGAGGCCATCGAGCGCGACATCCCGGTGATGGCCGTGCCCGGCCCGGTGGGCCGCCGCTCCGCCGCCGGTACCAACCACCTGCTGTGCGACGGCGCTGCACCGGTCACCAGTGCCGCTGACGTGCTGACGGCCCTGTCGTTCCAGCACAGCCGGTCCGCGGTGCTGCCGGCCGACTTGCGGGCGCGGCCGCGCGCCGGCGACCTCGCGGTGTATCGCGAGCTGGCCACCGAGCCGCGCACGATCGACGGGATGGCGCTGGCGATCGGTGCCGAGCTGGTGGAGGTGGCCATGGCCCTGGCCCGGCTGGAGTCCGCGGGGTGGGTTTCCCAGGCCGACGGATGGTTCGAGTGCGTGGGTTCCCCGTTGCGATGACCGCGACCGAATACCCTGGACACCGATGCCTGTCCGCGCGCTCTCCTCTGCGTCCCCAGAAGTGGGTTCGGCGTGGCAACTCGACGCGTTCGCGGCATCGCTCACCAGCAGTTCCGCCAACACCGTGGCCGCCTACACGTCCGATCTCCATGGGTTCGTGGCTTGGGCCGCAGCAGCAAACGTTGCATCTCCTGCTGCAGTGGATCGTGCGCTGCTGCGCCGTTTCGTGGCCTCGCTGGCCACGGCCGGGCTGGCCAAGCGCAGCATCGCCCGCAAGGTGTCGTCGCTGCGCCGCTACTTCGGGTACCTGTGCCGGGAGGGTGTGCTCGCGGCGGATCCCAGCGTCGCACTGCGCTCGCCTGCCGGCGACGGCCGGCTGCCACGCGTACTCGACCACGGTGATGTCGCGGCCCTGCTCGACGGCCCCACGCCGGAGGGCGAGCCGCGCTGGCGCCGCCTGCGCGACGATGCGCTGCTGGAGGTGCTGTACGGCAGCGGTGTGCGCGTCGGCGAGCTGTGTGGCCTCGACGTCGACTCACTGGATCTGCCGGCAGGCGCCGTGTCGGTATGGGGCAAGGGCTCGAAGGAGCGCCGCGTGCCGCTCAGCGCCCCCGCCGTGCAAGCGCTGCGGGCGTGGCTTGTCGTTCGCCACGAGGTGGTGGCGGTCTCCGCCGGCGCAGCGCTGTTCGGCAACGAGCGCGGGGCGCGACTGTCGCCGCGCGACGTACGCCGTATCCTCGACCGGCGATCACCTCGCCCCACCCACCCTCACGCGTTGCGGCACACCTTCGCCACCCATCTCCTGGATGGCGGCGCAGACTTGCGAGCGGTGCAGGAGCTGCTCGGCCACGCCGACGTGGCCACCACACAGCGCTACACGCACGTCAGCAACCACCGCCTGCGTGAGGCCTACGCGGAAGCGCACCCCCGAGCATGAGACGCGAAGTCGATCTGGAACAGTGTTGGCAGAATTGGTTCGATCGGCGCGACCCCATCGCCCGCGAGCGCATCATCGTGCACTACTCGCCGCTGGTGAAGTTCGTCGCCGGTCGTGTCGGCGCGGGCCTGCCCAACAGCGTCGATCCGGGCGACCTGGTCAGCGCCGGGGTGTTCGGCCTGATCGACGCCGTCGAGCGCTTCGATCCGGCGCGTGGTGTGAAGTTCGAGACGTTCGCCGTGCCGCGCATCCGTGGCGCCGTGTTCGATGGCCTGCGTTCCCTGGACTGGGTACCCCGTTCGGTACGCAGCCGCGCCCGCGAGGTGGAGGGTGCGTTCCAGGAACTGGAGGGCAGGCTGGGCCGCGCCCCCACCGACGAGGAGATGACGGCGCACCTGAAGATCACGGCCGCCGAGTTCCAGAAGTGGCTGGCGTCGATCGCTTCCACCACCGTGGGCCCGCTCGACCGTGCGTTGGTGGCCGGCGCCGAGCCGCGTGCGCTCACCGGCGACGTTCCCGATTCACCGGCGATGATGGTGGAGGAGAGCGAGGTGCGCCGCCTGGTGCGCGGCGAGCTGCGCAAGCTGCCCGAGCGGGAGAAGCTGGTGCTGTCGCTCTACTACGACGAGGGCCTCACCCTCGCCGAGATCGGCTCGGTGCTGGGTGTCACCGAGAGCCGTGTGTCGCAGATCCACACCAAGGCCGTGCTGCACCTACGTGCCCGCCTGTCGGCCACCGGCGTCACCTGAGCCATCTGAGCCATCGCCCCGGCGCGTTCACTTCTGCCGGGGTGCCGAAGTGAACGGCAGGCCCGCACTGCGCGTGCGGCAGTCCTGCAGGCGAGCCCGGCTGCTGGTGGGCGTCGCCGGCCTGCTGGCCTGGTCGTTGCTGGCGTCGGCCACCGGATCGAGCGCCTCCGGCCGCTGCCTGCCGCCACCGGTTCCCGGCCCGATCGCGGTGTCGTTCCAGCAGCCATCGTGCCCGTACTGCGCCGGGCACCGCGGCATCGAGTACCACGTGGCGGTGGGAACGCCTGTGCATGCCGTGCAGCAGGGTGTGGTCACGTTCGCCGGCACCGTCGCAGGCACGATCTACGTGGTGGTGCTGCAGCCCGACGGACTGCGGGCGACGTACGGCCTGGTGCTGGCGCCGGCCGTGCGCCGAGGCGCCGTGGTCGCGCAGGGGCAGGTCGTGGGCCATGCCACGGGGCGGGTCTACTTCGGGCTGCGCGCCACCGACGATTCGCCGGTCGACCCCACCCCCTTGCTCGGGCGCTGGGTGGGCAGGCCGCGCCTGGTGCCGCTCGACGACACCCCGCCACGCCCGCCCCCGCCACCCCACCTGACCTGCGCGGCAGCCGCCGAAACCTGACGCGGAGGATGGATCGGCCGGTGTCGCGGCGGGCGCCCGCCGATAGCATCTGTCGACGGCTCGTCACCCCGACGGGCTCATCAACACGCACGTGCCCACCTGCGGTCGCCTCGGCGCCCGGGCACGTGCTCCGCAACCGCAGGAGAGGAGCAATCACCATGGCTGTCGTCACGATGCGCCAAATGCTGGAAGCAGGTGTCCACTTCGGACACCAGACCCGTCGCTGGAACCCGAAGATGAAGCGTTTCATCTTCGGTGAGCGCAACGGCATCTACATCATCGACCTCGACCAGACGATGCAGCGCGTCGAGGCCGCCTACAACTTCGTTCGCGACCTGTCCGCCAAGGGCGGCACGGTCCTGTTCATCGGCACCAAGAAGCAGGCGCAGGACCCCGTGCGCAGCTACGCCGAGAAGAGCGGCATGCACTACATCAACGAGCGTTGGCTCGGCGGCATGCTCACCAACTTCGAGACCATCTCCAAGCGCGTCGCCAAGATGCAGGAGTACGAGCGCATGCGCGCCGCCGGCGAGTTCGAGGCGATGCCGAAGAAGGAAGCCCTCCTGCTCACCCGCGAGCTCGAGAAGCTGCAGAAGAACCTCGGTGGCATCCGTGGCATGAACAAGCGCCCCGACGTGATCTTCATCCTCGACACCAAGAAGGAACACATCGCGGTCACCGAGGCCAACAAGCTGAAGATCCCCGTGGTTGCTGTCGTCGACACCAACGTCGATCCCGACGTCATCCAGTTCCCCATCCCCGGCAACGACGACGCGATCCGCGCCAACGCACTGATGTGCCACGTCATCGCCGAGGCCGTGCTGGAAGGCCGCTACATCGCCAACAAGCGCAACCCGCAGGCCGCCCCGGCAGCCAAGCGCAGCGCCGACGACGAGGCTGCGTTCGCCGCGGCCCAGGCCGACGCCCGCCGTCAGGCCGCTGCTGCCCAGGCCGAGCGCGACGCCCGCGTGGCCGCATCCGCTGCCGCCCCCGCCGAGGCCGAACTCGAGACCGAAGTCGAGGCCGCCCAGGCCGACGTCGAGGCCGCCCCGGCCGACGTCGAGGCTGCCCCGGCCGTAGAGACCTCCGAAGAAACCCCCGCAGAAGGCTGATCAGGAATGGCATTCACCGCGAAGGACGTACAGGCGCTGCGCCAGGCCACTGGCGCGGGCATGATGGACGCCAAGAAGGCCCTCGAGGCCAACGAGGGCGACGCCGAGGCAGCCAAGCAGTGGTTGCGTGAGAAGGGCCTCGCGGCCAGCGCCAAGCGCGACGACCGCGAGAACACCCAGGGCCTCGTCGCCCTGCTCATCGAGGGCAACGTCGGCGCCATCGTGAAGCTGAAGTCGGAGACCGACTTCGTGGCCGCCAGCGACCTGTTCAAGGCCGAGGCAGCTGCGCTGGTCGCGCTGGTCGTGGAGAAGGGCGAGGCGGCGGTTGCCGAGCGCTCGTCCATCCTCGACGACCTGAAGATCACGCTGAAGGAGAAGATCGAGCTCGGCGAGGTCGTACGCATCGAGGCCGCCCCCGGCAACGTCATCGACAGCTACCTGCACATGCAGGGCGGTCGTGGCGTGAACGCGGTGCTGGTGGAGATGAGCAACGCCACGCAGGAACTGGCCCACGACGTGGCCGTGCACATCGGCTTCGCCCGGCCCAAGTACCTCAGCAAGAACGACGTGCCGGCCGAGGTGGTGGCCCACGAGCGGGCCACGCTGGAGACGCTCAGCCGCAACGAGGGCAAGCCGGAAGCGGCACTGCCCAAGATCGTGGAAGGTCGCGTGCAGGGCTTCTTCAAGGAAGTCGCTCTGCTCGAGCAGCCGTATGCGAAGGACGACAGCAAGTCGATCACCCAGTACATCGGATCGGCCTCCATCGTGCGCTACGCACAGGTAGAGATCGGCTGATCACACCATGAAGGGCCGTCCATGACCTCTCCCCGCTGGAAGCGAATCGTCTTCAAGCCGTCGGGAGAGGCATTGGCCGGCTCCTCGGGCCAAGGCCTCGATGGCGACACGCTCGACCTCACCGCCCGCGAGATCCTCGCGGTCCGCGAGATGGGTGTCGACGTGGTGGTCGTCGTCGGCGGTGGCAACTTCTGGCGCGGCCGCCAGGGTGCCATGACCGGCATGGACGCCACCCAGAGCGACCACATCGGCATGCTCGGCACCGTGATGAACGCACTGGCGCTGCAGGACGCGCTCGAGCGGGCGGGCCAGCCCACTCGCGTGCAGAGCGCCATCGAGATGCCGCGCATCGCCGAGCCGTACATCCGGCGCCGCGCGATGCGCCACCTGGAGAAGGGCCGCGTCGTCATCTTCGCCGCCGGCACCGGCAACCCGTACTTCACCACCGACACGGCGGCTGCCCTGCGCGCCGCCGAGATCGACGCCGACGCGCTGCTGAAGGGCACGCACAGCGGTGTCGACGGTGTGTACGACGCCGACCCGCGCCTGGTGCCCACCGCCAAGCGTTACGAAGAGGTCAGCTACATCGAAGTGATGACCAAGGATCTCAAGGTGATGGACGCGACGGCCATCGCGTTCTGCCGCGACAACAAGATCCCGATCGTGGTGTTCGACATGTCGGCGCCGGGCTCGCTGCAGGCCATCCTGCGCGGCGACAGCGTGGGCACCATGGTCTGCGACCGCCCGGTCTGACCCCGGTCCGACCCCGGTCCGACCAGCCGTCTCACTCCCGATCCGACCAGCCGTCTCACCCTGCGCCGGGTCGCTGCGCGCCCCATGCGCTGCGGGGGTGTCCCCATGTCGGTACGCTGGCGCCGTGACCGAAGAAACGATCCTCGACGCGCTCGAGAAGATGGAAAAAGCCGTGGAGCACGTGCAGGGCCTGTTCACCACGGTGCGCACGGGTCGGGCGACCCCCGCACTGGTGGAGAAGCTGCAGGTCGAGTACTACGGCAGCACCGTCTTGCTGCAGCAGCTGGCCGGTTTCCAGGTGCCAGAGGCGCGTCAGCTGCTGGTGAAGCCACACGACCGCGCCACGATGACAGCGATCGAGAAGGCCATCCGCGACAGCGATCTCGGGGTCAACCCCAGCAACGACGGTGTGGTCATCCGCATCAACTTCCCGGCGCTCACCGAAGAGCGGCGCAAGGAGTACGTGAAGGTCGTCAAGCACATGGCCGAAGACGGCCGCATCGCTGTGCGTAACATTCGCCGCGACGCGCGCAAGCACCTCGACGCGGCGGAGAAGGCCGGCGCCATCTCCGCCGACGAGCTCGAGCGTGCCGAGAAGGAAATGGAAAAGATCACCCACGACCATGTCGAGCTGATCGACAAGGCCCTCGGGCGCAAAGAGCAAGAGCTGCTGGAAGTCTGATCGATCTCGATCGATGGAGGGGAACCAATGACTGACGATGCGTGGCGCAGGCGGCGCGACGAAGAAGAAGATTTCGGGCCGCCTCTGTTTGCCGACGACAGCAGCTCCGAATCGGGCGGCATCTCGTTCGGCGAGTCCGACACCGGCCCGCTGCCGCACTGGACACAGCCGCCGACGGGCGAGTTGCCGCGCGTGCTCAGCAACGGCGCCTCCGACCCGACCGACGAGCTCGATGTGTGGTCGTCGTTCTCCGGGCAGAGCCCCAGCTGGCGCGACGACCGTGGCTCCGCCGACCCGTCGGGTGGTCTCGACGACATCACCGGCCTGTCGCCGGTGTTCGAGGAGCCGGAGCCCGCACCGTTCGAGGAGCCGGCACCGATCGGCCTCGGCGAAGCACCGCCTGCCCGGCGCGAACCGGGCCGCATCACCATCGGCACCGACCCCACCGACGGCGGCTCGTCACGCCCGGGCTCGGCGGCCGCTCGCCGGCCGAAGGCCAGTGAGGGCCCGCAGCGCGGTGGTCGTTCCGGTCGTTCCGGCAGTCCCGCCCGCCCCGGTGCCCCGGCGAAGGGTGGCAAGCCCGGCAAGGCGGGTAAGCCCACGGGTGGCACCGGTGGTCGCGACATGCCCACCGCCGTTGCTGTCGGCCTGGCCATCGCCGCCATCTTCATCGGCGCCGTCAAGTTCAAGCCGTGGGCGGTTGCCGTCATCGTCGTACTGGTGCTGGGCCTGGCCGCGGTGGAGTACTTCGACCGTGTGCGCGAGAAGGGCTACCAGCCGGCGTTCGTGCCCGGCCTCGCCGCCTGCGTCGCGGCCCCGACGGCGATGTACTTCTACGGCGTCAGTGCGCTGCCGCTGGTGCTGGTGTTCACGTTCATCGCGGTGGCGGTCAGCTTCATCGGTGCCCCCAACCTGGAATCGAACCCGATGCCCAACATGGCGATCACCTCGCTGGGCATCACCTGGATCGGCCTGATGGGCTCCTTCGGCGCTGCCATCGTGGCTGCGTCGAACTCGCCGATCTTCGTCGCCGACGGGTTCTTCAGCAACGACGTGGGCACCGACACGCTCACCTTGCTGGCCATCGGCGTGGTGGCCAACGATGTGGGTGCCCTGTTCGTCGGCAGTGCGGTCGGCAAGACCCCATTGCGCCACTGGATCAGCCCCAACAAGAGCATCGAGGGCGCCCTCGGCGGCACGGTGCTCACCCTCGGGGCGATGTTCCTGGTGGGTGTGGCCGACAAGAGCACCACTTGGAACAGCACCGGCGACCTGCTGCTGCTGGGCCTGGTCATCTCCATCATGGCGCCGATCGGCGACCTCACCGAGAGCATGTTCAAGCGCAACCTCGACGTGAAGGACTTCGGCTCGATCGTCAAGGGTCACGGCGGCGTCCTCGATCGCTTCGACGGTTTCCTGTTCGTCATGCCGGCCGCGTACTACCTGCTGACGTACCTGCAGCCCTGGGTGTCCTGACAGCTCTGCCCAACCAGGCCAGCCATGCCGCGGTGCATCTGCGCTGCACTGCTGACAGACTCAGACGATCATGAGTGCCGTTCGTGTCGCCATCGCCGGGTCCACCGGGTCCATCGGCACGCAGACGCTCGATGTCGTGCGCGCCTGCAACGCGCTGGAGGGGCCTGGCAAGTACGAGGTGGTCGCGCTCGGCGTCGGCTCGTCGGTGGATGTGCTCATCGCCCAGGCGCTGGAGTTCCGGCCGAAGGTGGTCGCAGTTGCCGATCCGGCGCGCCGCGCCGAAGTGGCCGTGGCGCTGCCGTTCGCAGAGGTCGTGGCCGATCTGGCCGATCTGGTGGATGCCGCCGACGTAGTGGTGAACGCAGTTGTCGGCTTTGCCGGGCTGTCGGTGACGGTGCGCACTCTGCGGGCCGGGCGGCGGCTGGCGCTGGCCAACAAGGAGAGCCTCATCGCCGGCGGGCCGGTGGTGCAGCCGCTGCGCGCCACGCCCGGCGCCGAACTTGTGCCGGTGGACAGCGAGCACTGCGCGGTGCACCAGTGCCTGCGTTCGTCGGCGTTCGCCGACCGCGAGGTCAGCCGCATCGTGCTGACCGCCAGCGGCGGCCCGTTCCGTGGCCGCACTGCGTCGCAGCTGGCCGATGTCGGCGTCGACGAGGCGTTGGCCCACCCGACGTGGAAGATGGGCCCGAAGATCACCATCGACAGCAGCACCCTGATGAACAAGGGGCTGGAGGTGATCGAGGCGCACGAGCTGTTCGGCACCCCGTACGACCGGATCGAGGTGGTGGTGCATCCGCAGAGCGTCGTGCACTCGATGGCCGAGTTCACCGACGGCAGCACCATCGCCCAGCTCAGCATGCCCGACATGCGCCTGTCCATCGGCTACGCGCTCGCATACCCGGCCCGCATCGGCACCCCGTTCGGCCGCATCGACTGGTCGGCGCTGGGCCGGCTGGATTTCGAGCCGCCCGACGCGGCGACGTTCCGCTGCCTGGCACTGGCCTACGAGGCCGGCCGCATCGGCAGCACCGCCCCCGCTTGGCTCAGCGCGGCGAACGAGGTGGCCGTCGATGCGTTCCTGCAGGGCCGCCTGCGCTGGCACCAGATCGCCGAAGTCAACGAAGCCGCACTGCAGCGCTACGAGCCCAGTGCCGATCACACCGTCGACGACATCGTCGCCGCCGATGCCCGCGCGCGGGTGGTGGCCCAGGAGGTACTTCCCACATGACCAACGACACCGACGCGAACCAGTTCCCATCGGCGGGCAACGAGGAGGTCGGGAACGAGCCCGGCTACCAGCACGGCGCTCCCGATCTGCGCCCCGGCCGCTTCGAGCGGGTGAAGGTGGAAGTCGTCTCGGGCGGCACCCAATCGCCAGAGGCGCCGGCGCAGGCGACCCCGCAGTCGATGCTCGTCGGTACCCTCGCCTGGCTGGCCCTGTTCGTGGTGCTGGCGATCATCAGCCCATGGATGGTCGTGTTCGTCCTCGGGCTGGCAGTGTCGATCATGTTGCACGAACTCGGCCACTTCTGGACCGCCCGGCGCAGCGGGATGAAGGCCACTCAGTTCTTCCTCGGCTTCGGGCCGCGCATCTGGAGCACCCACCGCAACGGCGTGGAGTACGGCGTGCGTGCCATCCCGCTGGGCGGCTTCGTGAAGATCATCGGCATGACGAACGTCGACGAGGTCGCCCCGGAGGACGAGCCGTACACGTACCGCCAGGGCAGCTACGCCCGGCGCATGTGGGTGATCACCGCCGGTTCGGCGATGCACATGATCATCGCCATCGTGCTGGTCGTCTCCGTGTATGCGGGGCGCGGCAAGGTGGACGAAGTGGGCGTCGTTCGGCTCGCCGCCGTCACCGACAACAGCCCGGCGTCGCGAGCAGGCCTGCAGGTGGGCGATGTTGTTCGTACCGTCGGCGGCACGGCCGTCACCACGAGCACGGCTATGCGCAGCATCCTCGCCGCCACGCCGCCTGGCTCCTCGCTCGTCATCGAGATCGAGCGACAGGGCCAGCCGATCACCCTGGAAGCCACGGTCGTGCAGAACGAGGCCGTCGCGGCGCCGCGCGGCTTCCTCGGGGTGTCCCCCACTTCCGTCGACTGGGTCGACGTTTCGTTTGCCGACGCGCTGGTCGAGGGGCCCCGCGATCTGGTCACCGGGGTGGGTCAGGCCATCACCGGCATCCCCAAGGTGATCAACCCGGTCAACGTGTGGGGCCATCTGATGGGCACGAACACCGATGCCACCTCCCGGCCGGGAACCATCGTGGGCGCCACCCGCATCAGCGACGACATCGGCGACTACGACGGCTGGGCGGGGATGATGTTCCTGTTCGCCAGCCTGAACGTGTCGGTGGGTGTGTTCAACATGTTCCCGCTGCTGCCGCTCGATGGTGGCCACGCGGCCATCGCCACCTACGAGCGCATCCGCTCGCGGCGGGGCAAGCGCTACTACGCCGACGTGAACAAGCTGATGCCGGTGGCCGCGCTGTGCATCGCCCTGCTGGCGTTCATGTTCCTCACCGGGCTGTACCTCGACACGGTGAAGGGCTGACGCCCCCACGACGGCGAGCCGTCGCTCACAGCGGCACAGCTGGCACACTGGAGCCCGTGAGCTTCGAACGACGCAGCACCCGCCAGATCCATGTGGGCAAGGTGGCCGTGGGCGGTGGCGCACCGATCACGGTGCAGTCGATGACCACCACCAAGACCGCCGACGTGGAGGGCACGCTGCAGCAGATCTACGCGCTGGCCGCGGCCGGCTGCGACATCGTGCGCTGCACTTGCAACGAGGCAGAAGCAGCCGAGGGCCTGGCGCAGATCGTGCCCAGGTCGCCCATCCCGGTCATCGCCGACATCCACCACCAGTACAAGATGGCGCTGGCCGCGATGGAGGCCGGGGTGCACGGCCTGCGCCTGAACCCGGGCAACATCCGCCGGCCCGAGCACATCAAGGCCGTGGCCAGCGAGGCCAAGGATCGCGGCCTGTCCATCCGCATCGGGGTGAACGGTGGGTCGCTCGACCCGTCGCTCTACGAGAAGTACGAGGGGCTGAAGCCCGAGGCGATGGTGGAGAGCGCGCTGCACGAGATCTCGTTCTTCGACGAGGTGGGCTTCACCGACTACAAGATCAGCGTGAAGGCGTCGAACGTGCCGATGATGGTGCACGCCTACCGTCAGCTGGCCGACGTCACCGACGCGCCGCTGCACCTCGGTGTCACCGAGGCCGGGCCGCTGCCCGCCGGCCTGCTGAAGGCCACGGCCGGCATCGCCACGCTGCTGCTGGAGGGCATCGGCGACACCATCCGCTACAGCCTCACCGCCGACCCCGTCGAGGAAGCCAAGGCCGGCCGGCAGTTGCTGGAGGCGTTGGGCCTGCGCGAGCGCAAGAACGTCGACCTCATCGCTTGTCCCTCGTGCGGGCGGGCGGAGGTCGATGTCATCGACATCGCCAACCGGGCCATGAAGGCGTTCGGCGAGCGCAAGATCCCTCTGCAGGTGGCCATCATGGGCTGCGTGGTCAACGGGCCAGGGGAGGCACGCGAGGCCGACCTCGGCATCGCCGCCGGCAACAAGCGCGGCCACCTGTTCGTGAAGGGCCGCAACGTCGCCGTGGTGCCCGAGAGCGAGATGGTCGAGGCGCTGGTGGAGTGGGCCGAGTTCATCCACGAGCACGGCACCGAGGCCGCGCTGGCGCGGGTGGACACCAGCATCGCCGAGCGTGAGGCCGCCAAGGACCGTGGTGCTCAACTGGGCGAGAAGGGGCTCGACGCAAACCACGCGCAGGAGAAGATCGTCGAGATCCGCCGCACCGTCAGCGGCGAGTGAGCGCGACGCGATGACGGTGCACATCCCTCTGTTCGAGTTCGACCCGTCGCCCGACGCAGTCATCAACCCGTCCATCCACCGCGCGCCGCTGGGGTTCCCGCAGCACGCGGTGATGTGCTGGTTCGGCAACATCGTGCGCGAGCGCACCGCGGGCATCGAGCCCGTGCATCATGTGCCGTTCGAGCACGGCGACCACGCGATCTGCGTCGTCGAGCACCGTGGCGTGCCGGTGGCGCTGGTCAGCCCCGGCGTCGGCGCGCCGGCGGCAGTGACCTCGCTGGAAGTGGTGATCGCGTTGGGCGCCACCCAGATCATCGGCTGCGGTGGCGCTGGCATCGTCAAGCCGGGCTTCGACGTCGGCCACGTGATCATCCCCACCGGTGCGGTGCGCGACGAGGGCACCAGCTACCACTACGCACCGTTCGACGCAGAGGTCGCGCCGCACCCGCGTGCGCTGGCTGCCATCGACGACGTGCTCACCGAGGCGGGCGTGCCCCACGACCGCGGCCTCGTGTGGACCACGGACGCGTTCTTCCGCGAGACCGCCGAGAAGGTGGCCAGGCGCCGGGCGCAGGGCTGCCTGGCGGTCGACATGGAGGTGGCCGCGATGTTCGCCTGCGCGGCCTTCCGCGGCGCCGCATACGCCCAGTTGCTGTACGCCGGCGACGACGTCAGCGCTGCCGAGTGGGACCACCGCCACTGGGACAAGCAGGCCGGTGCCCGCGACCGCCTGCTGGACTTGGCCCTCGACGCAGTCATCCGCCTCTAGAAGCAGACTTCCGTGCGCTTCCGGCGGGTCCGGGCGAGCATGTTCGGTGCGAGCCGGCAAGCGCTCCACTCGCTCGTTCAGACGGGTGGTCGGGGTGGTGCGCCGCGTGGTTGGGGTGGTGCGACCGAAGCTGAGCGGGGCACCGTTCGCGTCGCGCAGGATCGCGTGCAGCGTGCAGTCGCACAGGTACGCCTCGACACAGGACGGTGAGATCACTTCACCGGTCTCGTCGTTGACCGCGACCGGGACTTCGTTGAGGCTGTCGGCGTCGTCGGAGATCGTGATGTGGGGCAGGTGGCGGCCGGTGCCGTCGCTGTGGTCGTGGTTGGTGTTGAAGAACGCGGCGATGTCGAACAGGGCGTCCCCCTGCCGCTGGGCGAGTGTGCGGGTGTCGTCG